>NZ_JAQMIL010000028.1:0-104282 GCF_029990105.1 Bradyrhizobium sp. Arg237L
ACGGCGCAATGGCCATCCCAGGTGCTGCCCGCAAGCGCCGCCTTTTGATGCCGATGACGCGGGGATTGTCGGGGCTGGACTGTTTTTCAGCATCAAGCTTGAATCCGAAATCCCGCCAACAGGGAATCCCCAATGCCGGGAATACGCACACTCAAGGACGGCGCTTTGCCTTGGGTGTTACCGTACTGTCATCTTTAATGGATATGACCCGCTTCTATGGGGTGCGATTGCCTCGTGATTAGCGCCTAGCCCGGCCGCGCTCGATCCTCGTCGGAGGTGGCGTCTATCCCGGGCGCTGCGCGTCCAGAATCATTTGGCAGCAGTCACTTGTCTCTGTGTGATCCAGCACGGCTCTTGTTGGCTCTTGGCATCGCCGTCACAGTGTTCGCTTTCAGCAATATGTCGTCTCGAGCCCAGTCACAGATTGCTGAACCAGAAATAGAATTTGACATTCCAGCGCAGCCGCTCGACGTCGCTTTGGAAGCCTATATCCAGGCGACAGGGTTGCAGATTCTCTATAAGAGTGCACTCACGGCGTCCCGTAACTCTTCTCCCGTGACAGGAAAATTCACACCGCAACGGGCGATCGAACGGTTGCTGGCCGGCACGGATCTGGCCGCGAGCCATACCTCCGAGGGTGCTTTTACAATTCGGCCGCTCGCGGTCGAGCCCGATCGTGCCGTCGGCGCTCAGCGGGTCGTTGATTACGATGCGTTTCTTGGCCTGACCCAACAGAGGATCATCAGATCGCTCTGTCAGAATGCCATGACGCGGCCAGGAGGCTACCGTGCGGCGCTCCAGTTCTCGATCGGATCAACCGGTCTGATAGAGGATCCGGCACTGCTCGATACGACCGGCGACGACGTGCGCGACCGATCGCTTCGAGGAGCTCTTTGGGGGCTTTCAATCGGGCAATCTCCGCCAGCGAATATGCCACAGCCGGTCACCATGATTATCGCGCGGCGCAGCTATCAAGACGAATGCCAGCGGTACATCCATGAAAATCGGTGAAAGCTTCGGCGTTGGCGCCGTGATCGTTCAGGCGAGGCGTACGCAGACGGAGCCGTGCCGTGTCTGAAACGACCTGGGCCAGCCTGCGTCAATTGCTGGTCGATCGGTATTACGACCTCCGCGACAGACTGACCCGCCGCCTCGGCTCTGCGGAATTGGCAAGCGAGGCGCTGCATGAGGTCTATCTGCGCCTCAATCGGACCGACAATCCCGGATCGGTCTCCAGCCCCGCAGCGTACCTGTTCAAGGCAGCCTACAACATCGCCAGCGATCGTCGCCGAACCGAATATCGACGCGGGCATCAGGTCCCGATCGATGCGGTGCTTCATGACATCCCCGATCAACGGCCAGGGCCGGACGGGATTTCCGAGGCGAAGATTGAACTTGCAGCATTGACGGAGGCATTGCTGGCGTTGCCGCCGCGGCAGCGCGCGATTCTGATCGCCGCGCGTTTCGAGCAAATTCCCCGTGCGGAAATCGCCAAGCGCTACAAGATTTCGCGCCGGCAGGTCCAGTTTGAATTGCAGCGGGCCCTGGAGGCCTGCAAGGATTACATTGACAAAAATGTGTAGTTTCGATGTTCACATCGCCGCTTGCCGGAACGTCTTAGGGATTGCGCAGGTCACTCCAGATAGCCCGGATCTGATATCGGCGAGTTTGAGATATGGACATGGCCACCGATATCCCACCCGGGAATAAGGACAGCAAGTCACTGGAGCGAGACGCCATCGCCTGGCTGACACGCGTCACCGACGACGACGCGACGGCCGAGGACCGGGCAGCTCTGCGCCATTGGCTGGCGCAGAGCCCCCGTCATGTCGAGGCGTTCGCCAAGGCCAGCACCCTTTGGCGCGCCATGCCGTCGGTGATCGAGACGATGGTCCGGAGCGGAAGTGTCTCCCTTCCTGTGCCGGCGGAGATGCATCGGGGAGTGATCGGCCGGAGAACGCTGATCGGCGGTTTTGCCACGGCGACAGCGGCCGCGGCATGTTACGCGATGTTCCGTCCGCCGCTCGACTTGTGGCCGTCAATATCTGAACTGGCCGCGGATTATCGCACAGCGACCGGAGAGCAGCGGCAGATCACGGTGGCCGACGGCATCTCGGTCCAGATGAATACACAGACCAGCATCGCGCTTCGCTCGACGGCAACCAATGCGGATCGCTTCGAGCTATTGTCCGGCGAGGCCATCATCGGTGCGGCATCGATTAAGCCGGTCCAGGTGATCGCCGCCGACGGCTTGACCAGCGCGGATGCCGCGAAGTTCAACATCCGTTGCAGCACAGCGAAAATCGTTGTCACCTGCCTCTCCGGCTCGGTGCGCGTCGAACATCGCGATCACGCCGCCACTCTTCGGGAAAAGCAGCAGGTTGCCTACGGCGGCGGCATGATGAGTAACGTGGACCTGGTCGATCCCGTGACCGTCACCTCCTGGCGAGACGGCTATCTGGTGTTTCGGAATGAGCCACTGGCCGACGTCATCGCGGAAGTCAACCGCTATCGGCCGGGCCGGATCGTGCTGCTGGACGCGGAACTCGGCCGTGGATTGGTGACGGCGAGGTTCAGGCTCGATCGTCTCGACGATGTGGTGGTTCAGGTGCGCGATGTGTTCGGAGCCCGCATCCGCACCCTGCCGGCCGGCATTGTGCTGGTTGGCTGACGGGCGGGTCCGCTCACCGCCGAAAAAAGATCAAAAAAATTCTCCGAAGTCGATTCACATCGACCCCGCTCGGAACGTCATAGGACGGTCCGAGGGGATTACATGAATATTTCGTCCAGGTTCGGCTTTGAATTGACGAGAGCCATACGCGACCGGAACGCGTGTTCGGCAAGTCAGACCTATTGGTCCGGACCAACGCGTCTCCCGTATCCATCCGCACCTCCCCACGATGAGGACAGAAGAGTGTGACGGTGCCTCCGCGCACCGCAACCGCAGTCACTCCGTAACGCTCTCATGCTCCGCAACATCGCCTCCGCTGTCTTCGTTCAGGGAATCCTCCATGCCGCTCCGCAGCTTTTCGTCCCGCTCGTTCCGCAAGACGATGCGTCTGCATCATGCTCGAGCCACGCCAATGCTGAGAGCGTCGGCGGGATTGTCGCGCGGCGCGCTACTGGCGGGCGCGAGTGTGATGGCGATGGCGCTGAGCGACGCGGCATTGGCCAGGCCGCTCGGCGGCTCGTCAGGCGTTGCGGCAACGACGGCTGCGATCAACGCGGCCAGTGCGGCCTCGCAGCAGGCGCAGGAAGCGGCGAAGCAAAGCCAGGGCGCGCTGTCGCGGGCCGTGCAATCCATGCAGGCGGTGCAGGCGGCCGCGCGTGCCGCCGCAGCGGCGTCGCAGCGCTCGACGTCGTTGCCGCAGGTGAGCGTTCCCAACGGCCTGGGAGCAGGCGGGCTGCAGGTGGCGCCGGGCGGCACCTGGCAGGGCGCCAATGCCCCGACGCAGTCGGTCGGTGGCGGCCAGACCAATGTCGGCATCCAGCAGATCGCCGCGCAGGCCATCCTGGAGTGGAACAGCTTCAACGTCGGCGCCCAGACCACACTGACGTTCAATCAGCGGGGCAATGCCAATTGGGTGGCACTGAACCGCGTCACCGGCAGCAACAGCCCGAGCCAGATCCTCGGCAACATCAAGGCCGACGGCCAAGTCTACATCATCAACCAGAACGGCATCATCTTCGGCGGCGCCAGCCAGATCAATGTCGGGTCGCTGATTGCGTCGACCGCCAACATCACCAACGCCCAGTTCCAAACCAGCGGCATCTACTCGACGCAGAGTGGCACCGACAACAACAACCACCCCAAGTACGTGCCGAGCTTCACCGGCGCCGGTGGCGCGGTCACGGTGGAAGCCGGGGCGCAGATCACGACCAACACGCCGTCCTCGGTGACCTCGGGCGGCGGCTACGTGCTGCTGATGGGCACGCAGGTCAGCAACGCCGGCCTGATCCAGACCCCGAACGGTCAGGCCGAGCTCGCCGCCGGCGACAGCTTCGTGCTCCACGCCGGATACAGCACGATCGGCAACACCAGCTCGACCACGCGCGGCACCGAGATCGCACCGCTGCTCGGCAGCGGCAGCTTAAGCGGCGCGGTCAGCAACAGCGGCATGATCTATAGCCAGCAGGGCGACATCACGCTGGCGGGCCATGCCGTGACCCAGGACGGCGTTTTGCTGTCGACCACCTCGGTGAGCCAGCGCGGCACCATCCATCTTCTGAATTCCGCCAGCGACAGTACCGGCCGCGTCACGCTGACCGGCAACGCCTTCACTGCTGTGGTGCCCGAGACCGACAGTGACGCCATCGCGCTCGATTCCAAGCGCGACGCGTTGATCGCGGATTCGGCGGCGCAGAATGTCACCCGGGCCGGCGTGGCAGTCGGGCAGTTCGACAATCTCTCGCTGCTGGCCGACCGCCAGGATCAGTCGCGGATCGAGATCGTCACCGGCGGCATCGTCGATATCAGGAACGGCTCGCTGACCCAGGCGCAGGGCGGCCAGGTGGTGGTGAGTGCCGGCCAGCGGGTGTTCATCGAGAATGGCGCCACCCTCGATGTCTCCGGCACCACCGGCACCGTGCTGCCGATGAGCGCGAACAACATCGCGGTCAATGTCCAGGGCAACGAGCTGCGCGACAGTCCGCAGAACCGCGACAGCGGCAATCTGTTCAACGCCAATGTCTGGATCGATGCCCGCGACCTGACGCTGGTGCCGGCCGGCACCGGCGGCTACGCCACCGATCGCTATTATACGGCTGGCGGCCTCTTGGAAGTCTCGGGTTATCTCAACAACACCGGGCACCGGATCGGCGAATGGACCGCGGTCGGCGGCAGCATCACGCTGGCGGCGCCGGAGGTGATCGCGCAGCGGGGCTCGACCTTCAATATCTCCGGCGGCTCGGTGAGATATGCGCCGGGCTATGTCATGACCAGCAATCTGCTTGGCGCCGATGGCCGCCTCTACAGCATCGGCAATGCGCCGGCGGACGTCCAGTTCGTGGCGCTCGCCGGCAGCTTTAGGCGCCCGCATTCTATCCAGGGCAAGGTTGACGATCGGCTGACCGAGATCTGGGCGTCCCCGTTCGGCAAGGGCGCCGTCAATCTGCGATGGGAAGACGGCTACACCGCGGGCCGTGACGCCGGCAGCCTCATTCTGTCGACGCCGACCTCGCTCTTCGAAGGCCAGATCGTCGCCGGCGTGATCGACGGCGAGCGCCAGCGCAACGCGCGCCCGGCCGGCGTCACCGACGGCTACAAGCTGACCCAGAACGTGGCGCCGCTCGCCGGCACCTTGGCGCTCGGCCAGTACACCGCCCGCGGCCTGGCCGGCGCCTACGGCACCAATGTGGTGTTCGGCAACGTGGCCACCGATGTGACCAGTTCGATGTCGGCGACCAGCTCGGTGCCGACCGAGCGGACCAACACCGCCTGGTTCGATGCGCCGACGCTCAACGGCTTCGGCCTCGGCGGCCTCAACGTCGCATCGGCGGATGCGATCAAGGTCGACGCGCCGCTGACCTTCGCGCCTGGCGCGCAGGTCAAGCTGGTCGCGCCGACCGTCGACCTCGCCGCCGACATCACCGTCCGTTCCGGTGCCGTTACCGTCAGCAACATCCTCACCAGCGCTTTGGGCACCCAGACGCTGACGACCCCAAGCGGAGGCGCCGACCTCACGCTGAGGGGCGGCGTCACGATCGATGCTCGCGGAATGTGGGTCAACGAGACGACCGATCCGGACAGCGCCGCCAACCTTGCCTTCCTCAACGGCGGCAGCGTCACCTTCGATTCGACGCAGAACGTGACGCTGGCGGCGGGCAGCACCATCGATGTCTCATCCGGTGGCGCCGTCCTTGTCACTGGCAAGACCCAGGGCGGCAAGGGCGGCAATGTCACGATCATGGCCGGCCACGCACAGCAGGACGCCGGAACGCCCGGTGACGGCACTCTCGTCCTGGATGGCACCATCCGCGCCTATGGCGTGACCGGCGGCGGCGCGCTGACGATATCTTCGCCCGGCAACCTCCTGATCGGCGATAACGCTGGGCTGGCCGGCGGCGTGCTACCAGCCGGCACGCCGGCACCCGTCGCGCTGAAGCTCAAACAGGCGCTGACGATTCCGGCAGGTCAGCCGTTGCCGACGGCGCTGGTGCTGACCTTTACATCAATCGTTTACGACGCGCCGATCCCGGTCGACGTCCGGTCGGCGGGTGTGCCGAGCACGCCGACAGGCGCGGACTGGACTATTCCGAAAGGGATATTGGTGCAGACACGGGTGAACGGCAACATAGAGTATTGGGAAGCGGGTAAGGTGTTGCCGGCGGGGTCGGTCATCTTTAACTTTAACCTGGGCGGAGACGCCGGTGATGTCTTTCCGGCCGGCACCGTCTTCCCTTCGAGCGTTTTTCCCAACGGCATTCCGATCAAGCCCTATCAAATTACCTACGCCGCTGGATCGGTTCAATCCACGCCGATGACCTATCCGGTCGGCGCGATCATCCCGGCCGGCACGCTGTTGCCGCAAACGGTTGCAATCACCCCCGCGCCCGCGCTCAATCCCTCGTTCTTCACCGCAGGATTCTCCAGCTACGACATCAATGGCGGGCAAGGCATTCTCGTTGCGAACAACACTGTCCTTGCGCCCACGATGCCGGTCTACCGGTTTACCGCCGACAGCTATGCGGCGCGCACCGGCAGTGATCCGTCGTCGGCGATGTCGCTATGGCTGCCGCCGCTGTTCACCGAGAACCCGACGGGCGCGACGCTCACGCAGCGCGGCGGCGCCAGCGTGATCTTGCGCTCACTGACCAAATCCAGCGCTGGGGGACTCGTCGATGGCGGCGCGATTGTCGTGAGCGACGGCGCGTCGATCGCCGTCGATCCCGGGCAGAGCATCAAGCTCGATGCCTTTGGCCAGATCACGGTGCTCGGCAATCTCATCGCGCGCGGCGGCAGCATCAACCTCGTCAACGACGCTGACGGCAGTTCACTCGACAAGGGGCGCAACTTCGATGCGGCGGGTAACGGCCGCGGCGTTTCGATATGGATCGATGCCAATGCCAGGCTTGACGTGTCCGGGCTGGCTTACGGCGCGTCCGATTCCGCCGGGCACCGTTACGGGCAAGCAACTGACGGCGGCGCGATCACCATCAATGGCGGCGGCGCCTTCGTGATCATCCGTCCGGGCGCCGAACTCAATGCCGACGGGACGAAGCTCGCGATCGATCTCGCGGCGGGCGGCAATGCGCAGACAGCCAGCCAGCCGCTGACGCTTGCCAGTGGCGGCGGCTCGATTACGCTGTCCTCGCAGAGCGGACTTTACCTCGACGGCGACATGCATGCGTTCGCCGGTGGCGCGGGCGCCTCGGGCGGCGGCCTGTCGATCGCGCTCACCACGCCGATCTTCGACCCGCGGTCGTTCCCCTTTGACCTGAGTGCTGGGTCCCACCTTGTTCCAGCGAATGCAGTCCTTCCCAGCGTCATGACGGTGGTGCAGGGACGTCTGGATTCGGCGCTGCCGCCCGACATCGCGCCCGGCACCAAGGCCGCCTCGCTCATGTTCGGACGGACCACGGTGAGCGCCGACATGGTCAAGGCCGGCGGGTTCGACAGCCTGACCCTGACCTCCGGCGACTATATGCAGTTCTCCGGCAATGTGTCGCTGGCGCTGGGCCGCAGCCTGACGCTCACCGCAGCGGCCTTCACGTCGGGGACGCCGGTGTCTGGACCCATCGATTCCTCGATGCAGCCGACGACCGGCAATGTAAAGCTATCTGCGCCCTACATCCTCTTCAGTGAACCTGCGTCCGAGGTCAAGGACGGGTTCACCAGCGGCAGCATTCGCAATCCCGGCGGCGCGGCGGTGCCGACCATCGCGACCTTCGAAGCTGACGCAAACCAGATCGACATCCAGGGCCTCGTCCAGTTCTCGGCGCGCGCGCCGAACAACATGTTTGCGCCAGGGTTCCTGACGACGAAGCTGGTCAGCCAGGGCGACATCCGCTTCCTGTCGATGGCTGGGGTCATCACGACGCAGCTTGCCACCAGCGGCAATCTCGATCTCCTCGCCGCACAGCTTTATCCGGCGACCAACACCCTTGCCGCAGTGATCGCGGGCAGCGGCAATTCCGATCCCACCGTGACGCTGACCATCGGGCGCACCACCGATACCATTCCGGACGCGCCGTTGTCCGTGTTCGGCAGCCTCGCATTCCAGGCGCCGATCGTCGAACAGGGCGGCATCGTCCGCGCACCGTTCGGCACCCTGACGTTCGGCATGGGTTACCCGGTCTTCACGCAGCGCGTCGATCTGCTGCCGGGCAGCCTGACCTCGGTCTCGATGGCGGGCCTGACGATTCCGTACGGCGGCACTATCGACGGAGTCAGCTATAGCTATAACGGCGCCACCGTGAACAGCATCACGCGGCCCCTGACCAACTTCCCTAGCAACGGACTTGGGTCCGGCATCATCCTGGACGGGCAGTCGGTCAATGTCGCCAGCGGCGCAGTCCTGGACATGTCCGGCGGTGGCACGCTCAGCGGCGCGGGCTTCGTCTCCGGACGCGGCGGCTCGGTCAACGTGCTCACCACCCCGCTCGTCAACGCCAATCCCGCGGCTCCGCTCAGCAAGGCCGGCGACAAGGTCTACGCCATCGTGCCCGGCTATGCGTCCAGCTATGCGCCGGTCGCGCCCGAGAATGGCGCGGGTGATCCGGCGATCGGCCAGCGGGTCACCATTCCGGCGGGCGTTCCGGGGCTGCCGGCCGGCACCTACACCTTGTTGCCGTCCAACTATGCGCTGCTGCCCGGCGCGTATCGCGTCGAACTCGGCGGCAGCAGCACCAACCCGATCACCAGCCCCACGTCGGTCGGCAACGGCACCTACGTCGCCTCGGTGTCGACCGGCGTCGCCAACACCGCGATCCGTAGCAGCCTGCCGGTGACGGCGCTGATCACCGCTGGCACGTCGGTCCGCAAATACTCGCAATACAACGAGCAGAGCTTCAGCGATTTCTTCACTGCGAATGCCGCGCAATTCGGCGGTCTGCGCCCGCTGCTGCCGGCCGACGGCAAGGCGCTGGTGCTGCAGTTCGAGGCGCCGTCATCCCCCGCGACGGGATCGGCGCTGACATTCAACGGCACCGCCTTGTTCCAGGGCGCGCAGGGCGGCTTCCCCGGTCAGGTGTTGTTGAGGAACGTCGGTGAAATCTATGCCGATGCGCCCACGCCGGGGTTCACCGGCGCCTCGGTGCGCGCAGCCGATCTCAATGCCCTCGGTGCGCCACGCCTGATGGTCAATGGCTACGAAGGGATCGTCGACGGCGTGATCCTGTTCCAGGGGGGAAGCGACATCGTCATCCGTGACGGGGTCACGCTCAGAGCAGGTGAGATATTCCTGGTCGGCGGCAACATCAGCCTCGGCAACAATGTGACGTTGAGCACGATCGGGCGGGGCGCCGCGCCGTTCGATTCGGTCTCGACCGGCATGGGTTACAACACCGCCTACGACGTCTCGGTGCTGGCGCTGTCCAACGGCGACCTCAATTTCCTCGGCTCGCAGGGCAACGGCGCTATCACGATTGGAGCAGGGGCGCAGCTTTATTCCGAAGGCACGCTGGCGTTTGCCACCAACGGTGCGTCCACGGTCGATTCCACGGCCCGTTTCGGATCGCGCAACATCGCGCTCGCCGCCGGTGCCATCAACATCGGCGACGCCGCGACCGTCGCCGCGGCCGGCGCGCCGGCTGGTCTGCTGTTCGACCAGACACTGTTCAATACACTTGTCCATGGCGACGCCAGCCATGGCGCGCCAGCGCTGGAAAGGATCACACTGACTGGCAGCAACTCGATCAACCTGTTCGGCAGCGCCGGGCTCGATGCCACCGGCAGCGGCGTCGATCTCGTGCTCAACGCGTCAGCGATCTACGGATATGGCGCGGCAGGCGACCGTAACGTGATCGCCGCCAACAAGATCACCTGGAACGGGATCGCCGGCGCCACGCCGCCGGCCATCGCCGCGGGCGGGCCGGGCACCGGCAGCGGCACGCTCGATTTCGTCGCCGATGAGATCGATTTCGGCCGCTTCGTCTCGCTCGATAGCAGCTCGGTGAGCCGCGTCGTCTATGGCTTCGGCAATGTCAACATCATCGGTCGATCGCAGATCGTCTCGGCCGGCAACGGCAAGCTGTACGTCTACCAATCGCCCAGCTCCGATCCCGCGGCCGTGTTCGGCCAGAGCGGAACAGGCGGCAACCTGACGCTGACGACCCCGCTCCTGACCGGGCTGCAGAAATCGATCATGGCCTATGCCGCAGGCGGGGCGCTCAACGTCGTCGCGCCCGCAGGTATGGCGCCGAGCGCGGCGAAGAGCACGGTGTCGGGCGCCGAGATCGACCTGACCGGCGACAGCGTCGCCATCGGCAGCACGATCCTGCTGCCGAGCGGCAAGCTCGTGGTCAACGCCACCAACAATATCGCGCTCAATGACGGCAGCCGCATCGATCTCAGTGGCCAGCCGTCTCAGATCCAGAAGGCGACGGTCTACGGCTTCGGCGGCACGGCGATCTTCAACAGCGCGCAGGGCGGCGTCACGCAGACCGCGGGCTCGACAATCGACGTCTCCGCTACCAATGCCGATGCCGGATCGATCAGCATCAGCGCGGTCAATGGACCGGTCGCGCTCCGCGGCACGCTCAACGGCACGGCGACGGGGGGAGCCACCAGCGGCGACTTCAGCGTTACTACCGCCACGCTCTCCAACGCCGACTTCACCGCGCTCAATGCACTTTTAACGCAGAGCGGCTTCTTCAATGCGCGCAGCTTTGACATCCGGACCGGTGATCTCGTCATCGGCGATGGCGTGAAAGCCCGCAATGTCATGGTCTCGGTCGACGGCGGCAGTCTCACCGTCACCGGCACGATCGATGCCTCCGGCGCGGCGCCGGGCACCATCCGGCTCTCCGCCGGCGACGGTCTGACGCTGGCCTCGAGCGCGGTGCTCGATGCCCATGGCACGGTGCTGCAGACAGATAGCTACGGGCACGCCATCGAGGCCAAGAACCGCGGCCATATCGAGCTGACCGCCGCGGGTGGCACGCTGACGCTGTCTCCTGGCGCCACGCTCGATCTCACCACGCCGAATGGAGTGGCCTATGGCGATGTCCAGCTGAACGCGCAGCGGACCGGCGAGACCTCGGGCGACGTCGCCATCGACGCCACCGGTCCGCTCAACATCAAGGGCGCGTACAGCATCGCGCTCAACGCGTTCTGGACCTATGACCTGCCGGCGGGCAGCGCCATCAGCCAGGCGACGTTGGATGGCTATGACACCGCGAGCACGACCTTCATGAACGCCGCGCTGGGGAACGGCGCGCTGCAGGGCAGGATCGCGGGCCTGTCGTCCTACGGCCGCGCCTTCCACCTGCGCCCGGGCGTTCAGATCACCTCGAGCGGTGATCTCTCGACCTCGGGCGATATCGACCTCGCGAAATATCGTTACGGCGCGACCGCCGATCGCGACCCGAACTCGGCGACTTACGGCGCGGGCGAACCGATGGCGCTGGTAGTGCGCGCGGCAGGTGGCCTGACCGTCAAGGGAAGCATCTCGGACGGATTCAAGTCGTCGGCCGGAATACCGGCGACTGTTACGATCATCGACGTCACGAACATCTCGTTCTTCTCCCAGAGAACATTCAACGGTTACACCTTCTGGCAGGATAACAACACCGACGTTGTTGTCATGAGTGACTGGACCATCCCGAACGACGCTTTTTATAATTGGTGGACCTTTGAGTACTGGGGCAATCTGGTCGATAGCAACAATAACGCTTACAACCCCGGAGACACTATCCCGGCGGGCACGATAATTAGTGCCAGCAACAGTTATGGGTTTGCATTCGAGCCGTCCAACATGCCTATCGTCGGAGTTGTGACGAGCCCTGCAGTCCCAGGCGCGGCTGCTACAGCCCCGGCGGCGTCAATGCTCGCGCCAGGTTCGCTGTCGGCATCGGTTCGCCTCGTGGCGGGCGCAGATCTCGCAGCCGCCGACCAGCGCGCGCTGCAGACGAGACAGGCGCTCAACGGTCGCGGCAATCTCACGCTGAACGACCCTGTTTACAATTCATCGCTGAACGGCACGTTCTTCAGCGTGGTCCGCACCGGCACCGGCAGCCTCGATCTGCTGGCCGGTGGAAGCTTCAGCGAGGCCACGCCTTACGGCGTCTACACCGCCGGCACACAATCCGCGCCGGTCCTCGCGGCTGACGGCAGCAACCCTTACGACGTCGTTGGAGCCGCGAGCAGCGGCACCTCGCAGGCGTGGTATCCGGAGCATGGCGGCGACCTCCTGCTCACGGCTCAGCAGGATGTCACCGGCAACATCCAGATCTTCGACAACAACACGCGCTATGTGGACTCTGATCTCACCGGCAATTGGTTCGGTCGGCAGGGAGGCGGAGGGTTGTCCGCCGATCCGGCCGCCTGGTGGGTCAACTTCGGCTCCTATGCAAAGACCTCTCAGTTTAGCGATAGGTCGCAGCTTGTCGGCTTCCAGGGCATCGGCACTCTCGGCGGTGGCAACCTGACCGTGATTGCGGGCGGCAACGCAGGCGTGACGGGCAACGGCTCGACCGGTCTCGATCTCGCGGTGGCTTCGACTGGACGGGTGCTGGCGGACGGCACGCTGCTGCAAACCGGCGGCGGCGACCTCACACTGAAAGTCGGCGGCAAGCTTAACTTCGTAATGCCGATCTTATCTTCGCAAGTGCCCGACTATTACGGCTCTATCACCGATCTGCGCGGCGACATTGTCGTGAAAGCTGGTTCTATCGGTGCGTTCGCGGTGAACAACGGCGGTGCCGCCTTCACCTCGGTCGATCCGCGCGCAACCGATCCCAATATCTTCAAGCGCTCGCTGAAGACGCCCGGCCCGATCTTCACGCCGGGTGACGGCACGGTCAGCATCATGACGCGCGGCGACCTGGTGTTCGGCGGCACCGGTGATGCCGGCATGGGAGCCTTGGTCGATCTCAAAGGCATTCCCTATACGCTGCGCAATGCGGATGGCACGACCACGCTGGTCGCCGGCGGGCAATCGAGCTTCACGCTATGGAGGCCGGCGACCGCGATCAACCTGTATTCAGCCGGCGGCGACGTCGCGCCGTTGACGGGGACCGCCTTCAACGCCGTTGAAAACAGCAACGGCTTCTATCCAGGAACGTTGATCGTTGCGGCGGCCAACGGCGATATCCGCTTTGCGGAGCCCGTGTCTCGCGATCAGACCTTCACGGTTCTCGAGCTGATGCCATCGCCATCAGGCCAGCTTGAACTCCTCGCCGCAGGCTCGATCTACGGCTCGACCCAGGTGGTCGCAATGTCAGGGGCCGATATGAGCACGCTGGCAACGCCGTTCCGTCCCGTGTTCAATACGTCGGTGGGCGGCGGCGGCAACACCAACGCCAGCCCGACGTCGGCGTACATGGTCAATCAGTTCAATCCGATCGCCTTTGGTGAGGATACGCCCATCTCCAATCTGCATGCGGGCGATGCGCAGCCCGCGCTGGTCTATGCAGGCTTGGACATCGACGACCTGATCCTCGGGCAGCAGCAGAACGCCAGCATCAACTTCCGAACCGCTCCGAACCACGACACCTGGTATCTTGCGGCCAAGCCGTTCGAGGTGATCGCCGGGCGCGATATCGTCGGCACCGGCCCGACGCCAAGCGTGTTCCTGAACACAAGCGGCAACGATATCTCGCTCATGCAGGCAGGCCGCGATATCATCTACCAGTCGGTCACCATCGCGGGACCGGGCCTGCTTCAGGTGCAGGCCGGCCGCAACCTGTATCAGGGCTATTACGGGTCGCTGGTCAGCGTGGGCGATCTCCTCGATCAATCAAACAAGTCACGTGGCGCCGGCATCACAGCGCTGGCGGGAGTCGGCGCGAGCGGTCCCGATTATGCGGCTTTCGCCAAGCTGTATTTCGATGCCGCCAACCAGTTGCCCAAGGACACGCCGCTCGCCGGCAGCGGCAAGGTGGTCCACAGCTATGACCAGGAATTGCTGGCGTGGCTGCAGCAGCGCTTTAACTACACCGGCACCGCGGCGGATGCGCTCGCCTTCTTCCTGGCTCTGCCCACGGCGCAGCAGGGCGTCTTCGTGCGTGACGTCTATTACAAGGAGCTCACCCGGAGCGGCCGCGAATACAGCGGTGCGATCACGAGCCCGCGCCCTCGCAGCTATCTGCGCGGCCGCGAGGCGATCGCGACGCTGTTCCCGGATCAGGATGCCGACGGCAAGCCGATCACCTATTCAGGCGCGATCACGATGTTCAGTGGCTTTACAAAGGATGTCTTGGGCAATCCCTACCTCGCCGACGCCGGCATCCAGACCCAGTTCGGCGGCGGCATCCAGATCCTCAATCCGGGTGGAAGGACCCTTATCGGTGTCGAAGGCGTGTCGCCGGGCGCCGGCGCAGGCCTGATCACGCAGGGCTCAGGCGACATCGACGTCTATTCGCTCGGCAGCGTGCTGCTCGGCCAGAGCCGCATCATGACCACTTTCGGCGGCAACATCCTGGTGTGGTCGGCCACCGGCGACATCAACGCCGGCCGCGGCTCGAAGACGACGACGATCTTCACGCCGCCCAAACGCACCTACGATGCCTATGGCAACGTCTCGCTGTCGCCGGTCGTGCCGTCGGCCGGCGCCGGCATCGCAACGCTCAACCCGATCCCGCAGGTGCCGGCGGGCGATATCGATCTGATCGCGCCGCTCGGCACCATCGACGCCGGCGAGGCCGGCATCCGCCATTCCGGCAACGTCAACCTTGCCGCGCTGCAGATCGTCAATGCCGCCAACATCTCCGGGCAGGGCACGGTGACGGGCGTGCCGACCGTGCAGGCGCCAAACATCAATGCTGCGCTTGCGGCGAACAGCACCGCCGGGGCGGCGCAAAAGACCACGGCGCCGACGCAGTCCACCAACAGCGACCAGCCATCGATCATCATGGTCGAATTCTTGGGCTTCGGCGGCGGCAATGGCGACCAGGATGAAACCTCACGCAAGGATCGCCGCAGCGACGCTTCCGGTGGACTCCGCTACGATCAAAATAGTTCGGTTCAGTTCGTGGGCCTCGGCAATCTCACCAGCGAGGAAAAGGTCCAGCTAACCGAGAGAGAAAGACATAACCTGAAAGGGCAATCTCGGTAACGCGCCGGAGGTTCTGCCCGCGCAAGCCCGATGACCCGGTTTTCGCCGAAATGCGGGATACGATAAACTCGGCGACCCCCGTCGTCCCGGGCTTGACCCGGGCCCCATAACCACAGGCCTCTGTGGTGCGCTCCGCTGCAACCAATTGCTCCCGCCACAACACCTCTCTGTGGCTATGGGTCTCTGCATTCGCAGGGACGACAGCGGTGCGAGGTTCGACGATAATCGTAGGATGGGTAGAGCGCCGCGAAACCCATCATTCGCGTGGAGAGGTCTGCGCGGATGATCTTCGAGCTATGCTGGCATTGCACTGCGACCTGACGATGAGACATCGCCTTTCGAAAACGCACGAATGAAAGCGGTAGAGGGGCTGACGTAGTCGAGGATTGTTGATCTATGCTGGGTTGACCGCCCTGTTTTCTCTTGTGAGAACGCGGCCCCAACTTACTATTATTATGGGTGTAAGGTTTGTGGCGCGGGTTCGGAGGATGACAATGAATTTGAGTCGTCGCGGATTCATCAAACTCACCGGCACCAGCCTTGCAGCCTCCAGCCTCGGTGCACTCGGCTTTGGCTATACCGGCGAGGCGCTCGCCGCAGCGGTTCGGCCGTACAAATTGGCAGCCGCGACCGAGACCCGCAACACCTGCACCTATTGCTCTGTCGCCTGCGGCATACTGATCTACAGCATGGGCGATCGTGCCAAGAATGCGCGATCCAACATCATCCATATCGAGGGCGATCCGGATCATCCGGTGAACCGCGGGACGCTTTGTCCGAAAGGGGCGGGCCTACTGGACGTCGTTCATGCGCCGACGCGGCTGAGAGCGCCGCGCTATCGCGCTCCCGGTAGCAACGCGTTCAAGGAAGTCAGCTGGGACTTCGCGCTCGACCGTATCGCGCGGCTGATGAAGGACGACCGCGACAAGAATTTCATCGCCAAGAACGCCGCCGGCACGACCGTGAATCGATGGACCAGCACCGGCATGCTGGCTGCGTCTGCGTCGTCTACCGAGACCTCCTACGCGACATGGAAGGTCGTGCGCGCGCTCGGCATGGTGGTTTTCGACAACCAGGCGCGTGTCTGACACGGACCGACGGTGGCCAGTTTGGCCCCATCATTCGGTCGCGGTGCGATGACCAACACCTGGCAGGACATCAAAAATGCCAATGTGGTGATCGTGATGGGCGGTAACGCCGCTGAAGCGCATCCGTGCGGCTTCAAATGGGTGATCGAAGCCAAGATCGAGAACGGCGCCAAACTGGTGGTTGTCGATCCCCGCTTCACGCGCACCGCTTCGGTCGCGGACATGTATGCGCCGATCCGTCCGGGCACCGACATTGCGTTCCTGAACGGGCTGATCCGTTACTTGCTGGAAAAGAATGCGATCCAGCATGAATATGTGAAGCACTACACCAACGCCGGCCTGATCGTGAAGGAGGACTTTGGATTCGAGGACGGACTCTTCAGCGGCTTTAACGAAGAGAAGAAGACCTACGATAGATCGAGCTGGGATTTCGAGCTCGACGAACAGGGCTTCGCCAAGGTTGACGACACCTGGCAGAACCCGCGCTGCGTCATCAACTTGATGCGCCAGCACGTCGATCGCTATACGCCGGAGATGGTGTCGCGTATCAGCGGCACGCCACAGGACAAAATTCTGCAGGTCTATGAACTGATCGCCACCACGGCGGCACCTGACAAGGCATTGACATGCCTGTTCGCGCTTGGCTGGACGCAGCATTCCGTCGGCTCGCAGAACATCCGCGCCATGGCGATGGTCCAATTGCTGCTCGGCAATATCGGCGTCGCCGGCGGCGGCATGAACGCGCTGCGCGGGCATTCCAACATTCAGGGCCTGACGGATGTCGGTCTGCTGTCGAACCAGATTCCCGGTTATCTGTATCTGCCGACGGACCAGGAGACGACCTTCGAGGACTACATGAAGACGCGGCAGTACAAGCCGCTGCGTCCCGGCCAGGTCAGTTATTGGCAGAACTACCGCAAATTCATTGTCAGCTTCCAGAAAGCGATGTTCGGCGATTCCGCGACATCAGACAATGACTGGGCCTATGACTGGCTGCCCAAGCTCGACGTTCCCCTCTACGACATCATCCGCGCGTTCGAAATGATGAACCAGGGCGAGATGAACGGTTACATCTGCCAGGGCTTCAATCCGTTGCAGGCATTCCCGGATCGCGGCAAGATTCGCCGCGGCCTCAGCAAGCTGAAATTCCTGGTGACGATGGATCCGCTGGACACGGAGACCTCGCGGTTCTGGGAAAATTTCGGGCCCCAGAATCCTGTTGATCCGTCCCAGATCCAGACCGAAGTCTTCCAGTTGCCGACGACCTGCTTTGCCGAAGAGAACGGCTCACTGGTCAATTCCGCGCGCTGGCTGCAATGGCACTGGAAGGCTGCCGAGCCGCCGGGCGACGCGAAGTCGGATATCTGGATCATGAGCGGCATCTATCATCGTATGCGCGAGCTGTACCGCAAGGAGGGCGGCGCATTCCCGGATCCGATCCTCAACATGACCTGGAATTATACCGACCCGACCAGCCCCGATCCGGAGGAATTGGCGAAGGACATGAACGGCCGGGCGCTGGTCGATCTCAAGGACGCGACCGGCGCGGTGACGGTGGCTGCGGGCAAGCTGCTCGACGGCTTCGCGCAACTGCGCGACGACGGCACTACGGCAAGCGGCTGCTGGATCTTCACGGGTTGCTACACCGAGAAGGGCAACCAGATGGCGCGGCGCGACGCCAGCGATCCACGGGAGCAGGGCATCGCTCCGAACTGGGCCTGGGCGTGGCCAGCCAATCGGCGAATTCTCTACAATCGCGCCAGCGCCGATCTCAATGGCAAGGCGTGGAATCCGGAGAAGCCCATCATCGAATGGAATGGCAAGCAGTGGGTCGGCATTGATGTTCCCGACTACACGCCGACGACGAAGCCGTCCGATGGCGTCGGTCCGTTCATCATGAATGCCGAAGGCACCGGACGATTGTTCGCGCGCGACCAGATGGTGGATGGTCCGTTCCCTGAGCACTATGAGCCGCTGGAGTCGCCATCTCAAAATGTCCTCCATCCGAAGGTGAGGTCCAATCCGGTGGCGCGCGTGTTTGCCGATGATCGCGCAGATTTCGGCACCCCGTCCGAATTTCCGTATGTCGGCACCACCTATCGGCTCACCGAGCATTTCCATTTCTGGACCAAGCACGCGCTCATCAACGCAATCCTCCAGCCGGAGGAGTTCGTCGAGATTGGCGAAGCGCTGGCCAAGGAAAAAGGCATCGACCAGGGCGGCTGGGTGCGAGTGTCCTCGAAGCGCGGCTTCATCGTCTGCAAGGCTTACGTCACCAAGCGCATCAAGCCTTTGACGGTCGACGGGAAACCGACACATGTGATCGGCGTGCCCCTGCACTGGGGTTTCACGGGGCAGGCGCGAAAGGGATTCGGCGCCAATACGCTGACTCCTTCAGTGGGCGATGCGAACACGCAGACGCCGGAATTCAAGGCGTTCCTGGTGAACGTCGAAAAAGCAACCGGTCCGGCGGCCTGAAGGAGCGATCAATGGCAGACCTACAGTCCCAGGACTACATTCGGCGCTCAGCGACGACCTTGACGCCTCCCGCAGCGCGCAACTACGAGCAACAGGTTGCAAAACTCATCGATGTGACGCGCTGCATCGGCTGCAAGGCCTGTCAGTCGGCGTGCATGGAATGGAACAACCTTCGTCCCGAAGTCGGATATTTCGAAGGCTCTTACGAGAATCCGATGGATCTAGGCCCAGAAGTCTGGACGCTGATGCGTTTCAACGAATGGGAGAATGAAAAAGGCGATCTGGAGTGGCTGATCCGCAAGGATGGCTGCATGCACTGCGAAGATCCCGGTTGTCTCAAAGCCTGCCCGGCGCCCGGCGCGATCGTGCAATATGCGAATGGGATCGTGGATTTTGTCAGCGACGCCTGCATCGGCTGCGGCTATTGCGTGAAAGGGTGTCCGTTCAATATTCCGCGCATCAGCCAGACCGATCACAAGTCCTACAAATGCACGCTGTGCTCGGACCGGGTATCCGTGGGGCTGGAGCCGGCTTGCGTCAAGACCTGCCCGACAGGCGCGATCATGTTCGGCACGAAGAGCGACATGACGGATTGGGCTCAAGAGCGGATCAAGGATCTGAAATCGCGCGGCTTCGAGAATGCCGGGCTTTACGATCCTCCGGGAGTCAGCGGCACGCACGTGATGTATGTTCTGCATCACGCCGATAAGCCATCGATTTATTCGGACTTGCCGGAACAGCCGCATATCAGTGATTTCGTCAGCTTCTGGAAGGGGCTGATCAAGCCCGTCGCGCTCGCCGGTCTTGCGTTCACCGCGCTGGCCGGATTCTTCCACTGGATCACGGTCGGGCCGAATGACGTGCAGCCTGAAGATGAAGCCGAAGCAGAGCGGCTGTTGCGTTCAGCGGAGAAGCCGCGATGACATATCCCGGCGGCACCATCATCCGCTATTCGGCGGCCAGCCGGATCAACCACTGGATCACCGGCGGCTGTTTCGTGCTTCTGGTGCTGTCGGGCCTGGCGATGTTTCATCCCATGCTGTTCTTTTTGTCGAACCTGTTCGGGGGTGGCCAATGGACGCGCGCCGCGCATCCATGGATCGGCGTTGTGCTGTTCATCAGTTACACCGGGTTGATCATTCAGTTCTGGCGCGATGAAATGTGGACGCGCGACGATCTCGCCTGGACTGGGGCCATCACCCGCGTTCTCGTCAATGAGGAAGACGGCGTCCCGGAAGTCGCGCGATTCAATGCCGGCCAGAAGTTCGTGTTCTGGGCCATGGCTCTGCTGGTGCCGGTTCTGTTCTTTAGCGGCCTTGTGATCTGGGAAGTCTATTTTTCGTCGTACACGACGATCGAGCAGCAGCGGATCGCCGTGCTGATCCATAGCTTGGCGGCCATCGGGGCGATCATCGTATGGATCATCCACGTCTATGCCGGCCTCTGGATCAGAGGCTCGATGCGGGCCATGACCCATGGCTATGTCACGCCGGGCTGGGCATATCGGCACCATCGCAAGTGGTTCACACGTTTGGCAGAAACAGGGTCGAAAGGACCGGTGCCTCGCGTAAGCCATGACACTCCATCGATAAGGAGCGGTTCGTGAGGCAAGGCGAAGTCGCACCGCAGGGAAGATGGGAGGGCGTTCTCGGAGGCGTCAAAGCTCCGGAGGCGATCGTGCTTGCCGATCCGTTGAAAAGATTCGCCAATACATCCACTCGGCTCGCTGCATTGGCGCCCGGGCATCCGATGGAAGACTGGCTGCGTTTCATGTCGCACCTCGCCCGGGCTCAGCACGCCGCAGCGGCCACCGCGAAATCTCCTGTGGCCCCCGACCGATTTGCTGTCGAACAGGCGGTCGAAGCCCGCATGCCGCCGCTCGCTGCCGATGGACATCGCAGAGATTCTGCCTGGCGCGACGGCTTGACGGCATTACTGGATAATTTCGACAACGCATCTGCGCCGCCACAAGCGCTGGCGGTCATGGCGGACTTACGCGCAAGCGACGCCGCCACGCTCGAGCGGTTGGCCGATGCATTCCTTCACGGCCACGTCGGAGCTTCGCAGGCCGGCGCGGCGCTCTACATTGCCGCCGCATTGCAGGTCTATTTCACGCGCATGGCGGCGAGCCTGCCCGCATCGTCGCTTCGTTTGTTGGAGCGCCGCGGACTTTGTCCGTGCTGCGGCTCGACACCCAGCGCAGGTCTGGTGACGGCGTCGGGGCAGACGCCGGGCGCGCGTTATCTTTACTGCTCGCTCTGCTCGACGGCGTGGAATCACGTTCGCGCGGTTTGCATTACTTGCGGCGAATCGCGCTCAGTCGCGCTCGAAGGTATCGAAGGTGACAGCGGCGCGGTCAAAGCCGAGACCTGCAACGAATGCCATACCTATGCGAAGATGATCTACCAGAAGCAGGACACCAAGGCCGACCCGTTCGCCGACGATCTCGCGACACTCGGGCTTGATGTGCTTGTCGGCGAAGCCGGCTGGTCGCGTCACGCACCCAATCCATTGCTGCTGACGGGAGAAGGTTAATCCATGTTGACACCATCCGTTCGTTTGACTGATCTTGCCCATGGAGGAGGCTGCGGCTGCAAACTGGCCCCGTCCGTTCTCCAGCAACTTCTCGCCAATCAAGCAGCGGCTGCGCCTTACGCACAGCTCCTCGTCGGCACCGAAACCGGGGATGACGCCGCGGTCTGGCAGATCGACGACAAGACCTGCATTATCGCAACCACCGACTTCTTCATGCCGGTCGTAGACGATCCGCATGATTTCGGACGGATCGCGGCGGCGAACGCGATATCCGACGTCTATGCCATGGGCGGAAAGCCGATCATGGCGCTCGCCATTCTCGGCATGCCGCTCGGAAAACTTCCGATCGAAACCGTGCAGGGGATTCTGGGCGGCGGCGCGTCGATCTGCGCTGAGGCCGGCATTCCCATCGCGGGCGGTCATTCGATCGACTCCGTGGAGCCGATCTATGGTCTCGCTGTGATCGGTTTGTGCAGCCCGGATAACGTTCGCAAGAATTCCGGCGCCCGTCCCGGTGACGCGTTGATCCTGACCAAGGGCATTGGCATCGGCATCTATTCGGCCGCCTTCAAGAAACGCGCGCTCTCCGACGAGGCCTATGCGGAGATGATTGCATCAACGACCTTGCTGAACCGGATCGGTCAGGTGCTGGGTGACAACGCGGATGTCCATGGCATCACCGATGTGACCGGGTTCGGTCTGTTGGGGCATGGCCTTGAAATCGCGCGAGGGGCTGGCGTGCGCCTGACGATAGAGCAGAGCCGCATCCCGTTTCTCGATGACGCGCAGCGGCTGGCACAGTCCGGCTACATCACCGGCGCCTCCGAGCGCAACTGGGCGAGCTATGGCCATCAGGTCGTGCTGCCATCTGAGTTGCCGTCATGGCGGCGTGCGCTGTTGACCGATCCGCAAACATCCGGTGGGCTATTGGTAGCGTGCAAGGCGGATCGGGCCGCTTCGATCTGTGCGATGATCAAAGCGGCCGGTTATCCGCGCGCCAGCATCATTGGATCGGTCGGCGCAGGCGAGCCCGCCATTGAGATCATCTAGGTCATTCAGGAAGTGGCGGAAGAGAGCGGGAGTCGAACCCACCAAAGACAGGCTCGCTGCCTCACTCGGATTTGAAGTCCGAACGCCCCACCGGGGACGATTCTCTTCCCTGTATTTGATCGGTTGAATGCACCAGGGGTCCGAACAAGTCCAGACGATGCCGGTTTATCCGGCGCATGTCATCCTTGTTGACAGTCACGCCATGCCGATCGAAGAAGTCGAGGATCTGGATGGCGACCTTTCGGCCGTTCTCGACACGGTCGCGAAATTGCGCAGCGGTGAAAACGCCGTTCGCGGAACGGCCGGCAAGGTCGGCAACGATGCCCACCATTTCAAGGACCGTGCCGCGCAAGAAGAAATGGTCGTGGGCAATCTCGTCGGCCCAGCCCATCCGGCCGGCCAGCTTCAACAGCCTGCGGATGTCGCGCTCCGGATGCCCCGTTGCGGTCGCGATGTCGCGCACGCGTGGCGGGCGGAAGCGGGCGCCTCCTGCCAGGAGCGGTTGGACCGTGGCCCAGGATTCTTCATCTCTGGGCGAAAGACGCACGGCATGGGTGGGCAAGCGCACAAAGGAGCCGTCGAGGACAACATGACCCATCGACGCCATTTTTTGCAACGCTGCGGCGAATTCCGCCGCCGGCAGCGGCGGCTGGAACATAAGCCGGAGTTTCTCGCGTCCGATCCCTTGCAGATCGGGATTGTCGCGATGGTAGGCGGCGACGTGCTCAGTGAGCTCGGCGAGCACCAATTGCCAACGGTCGGGGGCGAGCGCGAGTCTCGATTCCCGCGTCTCCAGGACAACCAGGTCCAGTGCGTCTTCGATGCGCTTTGCTTCTGTCGCGGACAGCGCGCGGCCTCTTGCAAAGGCGGCGAGGTCCCAGGCGAATGGCGATGTGGCCAGCAGCTTCTTGAAAGCAGTCAGCGGATCGAAAAGCGCAAGGGCGGCACGCTGCGCCCGCCGTTCGGCCGTTCCGCGCCGCCGCTTCGGCGGACGCAGATCGATGAAATAACCGCCGCCCATCGTGCGTTGCGCGGACGCATCGCGGATCACGTAGCGATCCGGAATGGCGGCGGCGATCGGCCGCTCCAGCACGAGTTGAACATCGGCCGTCGCGCCTGGACGAACGGGTTCATCGCCCAGCAGCACGATGCGCGCGCCTATTTCGGTAGAGGCGTGGTGCAACCGGACCGGAAGCCATTGCTTGATCGGTTTGGTCTCGCCCGGCAACAGACGCAGCCTGGCATCGATCCGATCCGTTGGCGCGTGCAGGTCGGGATCCAGCACCACATCGCCTCGATGAATGCTCTCTTTCGTGATGCCTTCGCCGGCGAGATTGAGCGCGCAACGGTCTCCGGCTCGTCCGATCTCCGCCGGTTTGTTCTGAGCATGCAGGGACCGCACGCGCGCAGGCAGGCCCGACGGACTAATGAGGATGTGATCCTCGACGCGAACGGAACCGGACAGCACAGTACCCGTAACGACAACGCCTATCCCCTGCAGGGTAAAGACGCGGTCAACGGCAAGCCGAAAACGGCCCGCCGCCGAACGTTGGGAAACATGCTTTGCCGACGCCGCCAGCCTTGCGCGCAGGTCGTCAATTCCCCGCCCCGTCGGCGCGGACACCGGGACAATGTCGGCTCCCTCAATGGAGGTCCCTCCGATTGCTTCGCGGACTTGCGCGGAGAGATCAGCAAGCCGCTTCGGTGAAACCAGATCGGACTTGGTCAGCGCGACGATTCCGTGCCTGATGCCAAGCAGATCGATGATCGCCAGGTGCTCCAGCGTTTGCGGCATGATGCCGTCATCTGCGGCTATCACGAGCAAGGCGAAGTCAATGCCGCTTGCGCCGGCGAGCATGGTATGTACCAGGCGCTCGTGACCTGGAACGTCGATAAAGCCCAGGATCTCCCCGCCATCGACGGGCAGATAGGCGAAGCCGAGATCGATGGTGATGCCACGGGCCTTTTCTTCCTTCAGCCGATCGCCATCGACACCGGTCAATGCTTTGACCAGTGCGGTCTTGCCATGATCGATATGGCCGGCCGTTCCGATGATCATTGCTCAGGTCGACGCATCAGGATTCAATTCGGCAGGATTCAATTCGGAAAGCGTGGATACGAATTCATCTTCCTCCGACAGGCAGCGCAAATCCAGCGTCAGGCCATCATCTGCAATTCGTCCGATCACAGGCCGTCGCAACTCGCGCAAGGCGGCCGCCAGTCGGTCGAGCGCGCCGCTTCCGGAGGCGGAGCGAATCACAAGACCTGCGCTGGCGATGGTGTCGAGCGGCAGCGCGCCGGAGCCGATCTGGCTTTCACAATTGCACAAATCCACCGTGTAAGCCTTGCCAACGGCTTGAGCGACGACCGGGCGCAAGCGGCCAGCTTGAGCTTCGATATCCGTCTTGGTGCGCGCCAGCAAACGCAAAGTCGGCAATCGCTCGGCCAGGCGATCCGGATCGCGATAGAGCTTCAAGGTCGCCTCGATGGCGGCAAGTCTGACCTTGTCGACGCGGAGCGCACGCTTCATCGGATTGCGGTTGATCGCGGCGATCAAGGATGTCTTGCCGACAACGAAACCTGCCTGAGGTCCGCCGAGCAGCTTATCGCCCGAAAATGTCACGAGGCCGGCGCCGGCCGCAACCGCCTCCCGCACCGTCGGCTCCTTTTGCAAACCGTATTTCGAAAGATCGACCAGCGTGCCGGACCCGAGATCGTTCAGGAGCGGAACGCTCGCTTCGCTGGCGATGGTCGCAAGTTCTGCGGCGCCAACTTCAGCCGTGAAGCCCTGGATGCGATAGTTCGACGTATGAACTTTCAGGATGACGCCGGTCCGCTCACTCAGCGCCGCGCGGTAATCCTTCGGGTGTGTTCGGTTGGTGGTCCCCACCTCGACCATGTTCGCACCGGCCCGCGCCATGATATCAGGCATGCGGAAGGCGCCGCCAATCTCGATCAGTTCGCCGCGCGAGACGATCGCTTCGCGCCCTTGAGCCAGCGTGTTGAGGCAGAGCAGAACCGCCGCCGCATTGTTATTGACGATGGTTGCGTCTTCCGCGCCGGTCAGTTCGCAAAGGAGCTGCCGCACGTGATCGTCGCGCTCGCCCCGCTTGCCCGTCGAGAGATCGAATTCGAGTGCGACGGGGCCGCGCATTGCTGCCACAGCCGCCTCGATCGCCTCCTCGGCAAGCGAGGCCCGGCCGAGGTTGGTGTGCAGAATGGTCCCGGTCAGATTGAATAGCGAGCGCAACCCTGACATGTCCCGTTCGTTGAGCAGCGCCAAGGCACGAAGCGCAACGTCCTCGATGCTGGGAGGCGGGGCACCGCTCCTTATCTCGTTTCGGGCGTCGTCGATCGTGGCGCGAATAGCCTCAGTCGACGCCACGCGCCCAAAGCGCTGCAACAGGGCGACAGCCGAATCCGAGTTAAGGATCGCCGAGACAGATGGCAGGCTGCGCAGGCTGGCGGATGTCGAATCTTTCATTCGCATTCCGGACATTAGGTGGGGTTGGGAGCAAATGCAGCATTCGAAGGGGCGGTCGTGTCCCCGCCTCTCACAAAAATGTCTATGAAATGGACGTTTTCAATACCTTGCAAGGACCCTCATCGGCCAGGCAGATCGCGTTCCGCCGCGGAGGTGATGTTCAGACCGGACCGTCTCGGAGCCCGGCGCAGAGAGCGTGCGCTCCTACTAGCGCCAGTGATACCGACGCACTAAATATTGCCGACCATGCAAGACCATGCGCTCGAGGACTTCATCAACCGCCACTCACGTCTGTTCGTTCTGACGGGAGCAGGCTGCAGCACCAATTCCGGCATCCCGGACTATCGCGATAGCGACGGCAAGTGGAAGCGGACGCCTCCGGTAACCTACCAGGCTTTCATTCGAGAGCACGCGACCCAGCAGCGCTATTGGGCACGGAGTCTGATCGGGTGGCGGAGGTTCGGCCGTGCATTGCCCAACGACGCCCACCATGCGCTGGCCAAGCTGGAAGCGAAGGGGCGAAGCAAGATTCTCCTGACCCAAAATGTGGATGGGCTTCATCAGGCTGCTGGCAGCAAGCAAGTTATCGACCTGCATGGACGGCTTGATATGGTTCGGTGCCTGGGATGCGCGTCGACGACGCCGAGATCGACTTTTCAGGAGGAACTGGCTTGCTTGAACGGCGCGTGGCTTGCTTTGGACGCCGCGGACGCTCCGGACGGGGACGCTGACGTTGAGAACGAAGATTTCTCAAGTTTTGTCGTACCGACTTGCCGATTGTGCCGGGGCGTTCTTAAGCCGGATGTCGTCTTCTTCGGCGAAAATGTTTCGCGCGACATCGTTGCCACCGCTAAGAGCCATCTGAACGAAGCCGACGGCATGTTGATCGTCGGTTCCTCGCTTATGGTCTATTCCGGCTTTCGCTTCGCGCAGATGGCGGCTCAAAATGGCCTGCCGATCGCGGCCGTCAATCTCGGTCGGACCCGAGCCGATCACCTGCTCACGCTGAAGGTAGAAGATCGGTGCGAAGCGGCGCTTGCCTTCTTGCTGTGAGAAATCCGGCGAGCGTCAGGAGCGACAAAGTTATGGTGACCTTCCGATAGACCAAAGGATGGCGTTCGTAAGGAGGCGTTGGAATCGACCGTCGCGCCATACCGAGGCCTCGTGGCCCAGCGCCGTATAGAACACTCGCCCCCGGCCGTAAGATCGGGTCCAGGCGAGGGGCCAGCCATAGGATCGTTGATGCACACCCGGCTTGCCAAGGTCCACCGAGTTTTGGTTGAGGCGTAGCAGCACCTGTGATCCGCGATGGTCGAAGTCTCTGATCTGGTAGATCTCGTCCTCGAACTGCAAGGTATCGCCGAGATGCGCCACCAGCGGATTGCCGGGATCAACGACATTGATGGTCACGGCCTGATGCCATGGATGACCATCGAAGTAACCGCCGATCAGATCAAGATAATCCGGCCAGGTGTAGAACGTGTCCGTGGCTGAATGAACGCCGAGGAAACCACCGCCGGAGCGCACAAAATTGAGAAGAGCTGCTTTTTCAGCGTCCTTCATTGGGAGTTCTCCGGTGGTGAAGAACATCACCCCGGCATAGCGTCTGAGGTTGTCGGTCGAAAACTCGGATATGTCTTCTGTGGCAGTGACCTCAAAGGCGCCGGAACTCCGTCCAAGCTGTGTCAGTATTGACTCGGAAAGCGGTATGACTTCGTGCCGATAGCCGGCGGAGAGTGTGAAATAAAGGATGCGTTCCGGCAACCGCTCTGCACGCGCGCCGAACGGCCGGATTGCCGCCGCGCTGCCGAGGAGCGCTATGAACTCGCGTCGCCTCACGGTCCCTCCCGCAGCCTGCGCAATCATAATCACCCTCGCGCAAAGTGGAAGGGTTTCGAGGCGAACAGGGGAGAGCCGATCGTCGCGCGCATGTACGACACTGCGATGGTCTTGGTGCCCAGAAAGCCAAATCGCTACTCGATTGCGGCCTTGATGAGGTTCAGCAATTCCTGATACGGCTCACGGCTCGGCGGGTCCGACGGCGCTTGCCGCATCAGATCGTAGATCTTCGGAACGAGTTGGACAGCTTGATCGAGTTCGCCGTCGCGACCCGGCTGATAACCGCCCATTAACCGAAGATCGCGTGTGTCCTCGAAGCGCGCGATCATGGCGCGCAACTTTCGCAGCAAATTGCGTTCGTCCGCGGTCCAGACTTGTTGGGCCAGGCGCGATACCGATGAAAGTACATTGACGGCGGGATAGCGCCCCTGATCTGCGACCTCCCGGTCAAGCACGATGTGCCCATCGAGGGTGCCGCGCACCGTATCCGCTATCGGCTCATTGTGGTCATCGCCATCGACGAGCACGGAATAAATGCCGGTGATTGAGCCCTGCCCGTCGATTCCGGGCCCGGACCGTTCGAGCAGGCGCGGCAGCTCGCTAAAGACGCTTGGGGCGTAGCCGCGCGCAACCGCGGGCTCGCCGGTGGCCAGCGCGATTTCGCGGGCCGCGTGAGCGAAGCGTGTGACCGAATCGGCGATCAGCAGCACCGATTCGCCGCGATCCCGAAAATATTCGGCGATCGTGGTGGCGGTCTTTGCCGCCATCCGGCGCATCATCGGACTCTCGTCGCTCGTGGACACCACCGTGATCGCGCGCGATCGATGGTGAACCAGTGCCTCCTCGAGGAATTCGCGTACCTCGCGGCCGCGCTCGCCGACCAAGGCCGTGACGACAGTGTCGAAGCCCTGGCTTTGCGCGATCATGGACAGCAACGTGGTCTTGCCGACGCCTGACCCGGCAAAAATACCAATGCGCTGCCCGACGCAGAGCGGCGTAAACAGATCCAGCACGCGCACTCCCGTCCGCAACGGCGTGCGCACGCGGGCACGGCTGATGGCGGGCGGTGGGCTCGCATCCGTTGACATCACCCGGTCGCCGACGCGCAACGTGCCAGCGTCGTCGATCGGCTCGGCGAGGGCGTTGAGCACCCGGCCCTTCCAACTTGGATGCGGCGAGATCGTCTTCGGTGGATGACGATAGGCAACGAGACCCAGGCCCGCCCCGATGTGGGAATCGAACGGCTTGGCAGTAACGCCGTTCCCGTCGATACGAACGACCTCGCCGAGTTGTACCTGGCCATCGATTTCGAGCCCGATCAACTCGCCCAGTCTTACGAATCGCGAGAGGCCCGACACGCGGTAATGCGTCGGCGCGACCTCTGAAACGGTGCCGCCCACCCGGACCGTCGGCACGTCCTTGCGGAGCGACGAAAGCGTCGATTCCAGCCGCTCCAGCGCATTCATCGATTACCAGGCTCCTGTGTTGCTGGCCGCTATGCCTTGGACGGTTCGCCAAGCGAGCGAATCGCGTTCTGCATTGTGCCCTCGGAGCCCTCGACGAGCGAGGTGACGCTCTGGAACGCCCGCGACGCGGTGATCAACTGTGTCAGCTCCGACAGCGGGTCGACGTTGGACTCCTCGACAAAGCCCTGCTGGAAGCCGGTGTACATGAAATCGACGACGGGCGTCGCGGCACGGTCCGGAATGACCCCCGAATTGCCGTAGCGCTCCAGCTTTGCGCCCACAGGAATGTCGAACAGGCCGAGCACCCCGACCTGGTTGTTGTTTTGCGTAATGGTCCCGTCTCGCGAGATCGTCAGCGGTCCGCCCTCGGGATCGACGATGATCGGCGTACCGCCTGCATCGAGCACGGGGAACCCTGAAACGGTCTGCAATTCGCCAGTGCGGTTGATCTGCATCCGGCCGTCCCGTGTGTAAGCCTTGCCGGTGGGACCGGTAAACCCCATCCATGTGTTCCCGATGACGGCGACGTCGAGGCTATTCTCGGTCCGCGTCACACTTCCGGGCCTTCGAGAGATGAAGTTTTCTCCGGGAGTCGAGAAGGCGACGGGCTGGGATGCCGCGCGCGACATTGCCGTTTCGAACTTCACTGCGTCGGCGCGGAAAGCGGTCGTCTTCATGTTCGCCAGATTGTTGGCGATGGTCTCAAGCCTCTTTTCGACGGCGACCTGAGCGGAAAGGCTGACATAGAGCGCTGATTGCATACCGGCTATCTTCCGATCTTCAGGTTCGTGCGTGCGGCCTGCTCGGAGATCGAGCCGGATTGCCGGAGATCTCCGATAGTTTGCGATCGTGGGACACCATCGCGGAAGCAACTCCTGCGCGCACACAAGGATTAAGACTGGCTGAAAAATCGACCGGCAAGCTTGTGCGAGGCTGTTCGCGGCGGTCCAGTGACAGCTTCGTGCAAGGATCGCTGCCTAAACGAATGTGTCCCAATTCGGAGCGGTGTGCTTGAGCATTCTTTTTGGCGTCATCGTCACGATCGCGAGCCTGCTGGGCGGCTTCGTGGCGATGGGTGGGCATGTCAGCGTGATCTGGCAGCCGTGGGAGTTTGTCATCATCGCCGGCATGGCGATCGGCACCTATATTGTCGCGAACCCCTGGAAGGTCGTCATCGACACGGGTGTCGCGACCGTACAGGCGCTTACCGTGGCTGTGCCGAAGCAGCGCCACTACCTCGACCTGCTCGGACTTCTGCACGCGCTCATGCGCGAAGTGCGCAACAAGGGGCGCAATGAAGTCGAGGCGCATATTGACGACCCGACATCGTCGGAGATCTTCCAGAACTTTCCGACCGTACTTGCCAACGATTCTCTCGTGCATTTCATTTGCGACTATTTTCGCCTGATCGTCATGGGAAGTGCGCGACCGCATGAAATCGAGGCGCTGATGGACGAAGAGATCGAAACGATCGTTCGCAGCAAACTGAAGCCGTACCATTCTCTGATGATGGTTGCGGAAGGCCTGCCGGCGCTCGGGATCGTGGCTGCGGTCCTGGGCGTCATCAAGGCGATGGGGGCGCTCGATCAGTCGCCCAAGCTTCTCGGTGGCCTGATCGGTGCGGCGCTGGTCGGAACATTTGCTGGAATCTTTCTCTCGTACGGTCTTGTTGCGCCCTTGGCGCACAAGGTCAAAATGGTGCGCGAGCAGCAATGCCGGATGTACATCATCGTCAAACAGACGCTGCTCGCCTTCATGAACGGCGCGCTGCCGCAGATCGCAATCGAGCATGGCCGCAAGATGATCGGACCTGGCGATCGTCCCTCGATCGACGTGGTCGAGAACGAAACCATCGCCGGCGCCGCAAAGGGCGGTGGTGGTGAACAGGGGGCGAAAGTGGCGGGAGCAAAGGCCTAATGTCGGAAAGCAAGCCGCTGCGGCACGAGCCGGCGCCGGATCAACTGCTCGGGGCTGCCGGAATCTCGGTCGATCGCATGCCGATGCTGCATGTGATCTTCGATCAGATGACCAACCTCTGCGCCGAGAGTCTCCGGTCGATGTCGCCATCGCAGTCGTATTTTTCGCTGACCGGCGTCGGTAGCGACCGTCTTTCCGAGATTCTCGACGGCCGCGAATCGGAGGCGATCGTGGCGGTGTTCTACGCTCAGGCGTGGGACGGCCGAATCCTCATCGGCTTCGATCGCGACTTCGTATATACAATGGTGGAGCTGTTGTTCGGCTCCGACGGGGCGGAGCCGCCGCTGGACATGCCGCGCGTTTTCTCGAACGTGGAGCTGCATGTTGCCGAAGCGCTGTTCGAACGCTTCGGCAAGGCATTGCAATCGTCGTTCTCGCGCGCTTCGGATGTCCAGTTCAATCTGGAACGCGTCGAGACGCGGATGGATTATCTGGCAATCGGCCGGCTCAACAACATGGCGGTATATGCCAAGATTCTGGTCCAGGGATTGGACCGCGGTGGCGAGATGTTCATCGTCATTCCGCACTCGGTTCTCAATCCTCTCCGCCAGGCGCTCTCGCAGATCGTGTCCGGAGAGTCCGTATCCACGGACCCGAACTGGAGCAAGCAGCTGCACAACGAGATACAGCGCACCGAGGTGGTGCTGAAAGCAGTGCTCGAGGAGCGCTCGCTCACTCTCGGCGAAGTCGCGGGATTCCAGGTGGGTCAGGTGATCGAGCTGAATGCCACGCCGAGCACCCTCGTGAGGCTCGAGTGCAACAATCAGCGGCTGTTCTGGTGCCAAATGGGACAGCTAAACGGGGCCTATTCACTGCAAGTCAAGGAATCGGCGGATCAAAAGCGGGAGTTCATCGATGGCATCCTATCTCGTTGACCTTATTCTCCTGGCGGCGCTGCTTGTCACCACCATCCGTGTGACGAGGATGCACCGGGAGCTCGTTCACCTGCGCGCCAGTCAGGGAGACTTCGCTTTCATTCTGGGCAAGACCACTGAAACCATGGACGACATGGTGCTCATGGTGCGGGAGTTCAGCGCCGATGGAAAGCAGCTCGTCAACATCCTCGGGAGCAAGATCGAAGAGGCGCGCAAGGCAATCATCGATATCGAAACTCGCGCCGATGTGTCCCGCAGGTAGTTATAATTGGCGTGGTCGCCAGAAAACGAAATTGCCGAGAAAGCACGTGAAATGAAGCAGCCATTCGAAGCCGAATCAGCTACCGCGCCGACGCAGAATCCGTCGGAGACGGCCAAGCTGGGAGGAGCCGCGTTCGGGAAACTGGCGGATCTTGCTGCGCGCGCGGCGGAGGAAACCAGCCGACTTACAAACCTCGAGCCGATCCTGCGCATTCCGGTCACTGTCCAGGTTCTTCTTGGCTCGGCGACGATGCCGGTCGCCGATCTGATGAAGCTGGGGCGAGGCGCCGTCATTCCGCTTGATCATCGCGTTGGCGAGCCGGTGGAGGTGGTTGTCAACGGTCGAATCGTGGCGCGCGGCGCAGTCGTCGTCGTGGAGGATGAGAACTCGCGATTCGGCGTGTCGCTCACCGAAATCGTCGGAGGATCCCCAGGCGATGCAGAGGCGTAAGGGATCTCCGAATGGCGTTCAATGCACCTGCAAAGCGTAGCTCCGAAGCCAGGCCGCTGAGCGGTACCGAGAAGGTTGCCGCGCTCCTTCTGGCCATGGGCCGGGAGCTCTCCGGCGGCGTTCTAAAGGAATTCGATCCGGAAGAGATCAAGCTCGTCACGCGCGCAGCGGCGGAATTGAAGCCTATTTCAGGTCCCGAGCTCGAGGCGATCATCGAGGAGTTCGCCCAGCACTTCACGACCGGGCCAAACATCTTCGGAACGGTCGGCGAGCTGGAAAAACTGCTCACCGGCGTTCTTCCTCCCGAGCAGGTCACGGACATCATATCGGAGGTGCTCGGCAACAAGACCAAGTCGGTGTGGGAACGGGTCTCTTCCGTGTCCGAAAGCCTGCTGGCCAACTATCTGCTCAAGGAGCATCCGCAAACGGCCGCCTTGATCCTTTCCAGGGTGAAGCCCGCGTGCGCCGCGCGCGTGATGAGCCTGCTGCCGGCGGATTTGCGGCACAATCTGATGCGCCGCATGCTGAGCCTGAAACCCGTTGTCGAGGAGGCGATGGGGGTCATCGAGAAGACCATGCACGAAGACTTCATGATCAACTTCGGGCGCAACCTCGCATCCGACACCTATCCTCGCATGGCCGACATCATCAACAAGATGGAGCGGACGCAGATGGAGGAATCGCTGAAGAATCTCTCCGAATCGCGACCGAAGTCGGCGGAGATACTGAAGGGGATGCTGTTCACGTTTGACGATATCGTCAATCTCACCGCCAAGGCGCGCATGCTGATCTTCGACCAGGTCCCGACCGATCGCACGGTGACGGCGCTGAAGGGAACGGATACGAGCTTTCGCGAACTCATTCTGTCGTCGCTGGCGTCGCGGACGCGCCGGCTGGTCGAGCACGAGCTTGCCAGCAGCGTCCCTTCGAACCAGCGCGAAATCCTGGAGGCGCGCCGCACGATCACGGACCTTGCGCTCGACATGGCCGGGCGAGGAGAGATCGAGCTCAATCCGGATCAGGAAGATCAGCCGGTATTCACGTAAAGACTGACCGTTATGGCCGAGGGACCCGACAAGGAGAGCAAGACCGAAGAGCCGACGGAAAAGAAGATAAGAGACTCCGTCGAGAAGGGCAAAATTCCGGTCTCGCGTGAAGCGTCGGTCTTCTCGTCCATGATCGCGCTCCTCATCTTCCTGAGCTTCCTTACGGTCGACAGTGTCCGGAAACTGGCATCGACGCTGAGCCGGTTGATCGATGATCCCTCCGGGATTCGCATCCGTAACGGTGCGGATGCGGTGGAATTCATGGTCGTCATCGGGGGCAGTTCGGCCGCGCTATTGCTTCCAATCGTGATCGTCTTGGCGATTGCCGGGTTGGCGGCTTCGTTTCTGCAGAACGCTCCGCGTCTGGTGTTCGAGAGGATAACGCCCGACAGCTCACGTATTTCGATTTCCCAAGGATGGGAAAGATTGTTCGGCGGTCAGGGACGCGTCGAGTTCCTGAAGGCCGCTTTTAAGTTTTTTGCCGTAGGCATTGTGGTGAGCATCGTATTGAGGGCCGAGGAGGCTGTGGCCGTGAATTCCTTGTTTAGCGACCCGACCGGCGTTCCGGAACTTATCTTGACGACTGCGATGCGGCTCGTATCGGCAATCAGCATTGCTACTATCGTGCTGGTGGCACTCGATCTCGTCTGGGCACGATTCCACTGGCGGCGTGACCTGCGCATGACACGGCAGGAGCTCAAGGACGAATTCAAGCAGGCCGAGGGTGATCCTCTGGTCAAGTCGCGGCTGCGGTCGTTGGCCCGCGATCGGGCACGAAAGTCGATGCTGGCTGCGGTCCCCCGCGCGACGTTGGTCGTGGCCAATCCCACTCATTATGCGATCGCCCTGAAGTATCGACATGGCGAAGATGCAGCTCCGACCGTGCTTGCGAAGGGGCAGGATCTCATCGCTCTCAAGATCAGGGAAATCGCCGAGCAGAACAATGTGCCGGTCGTGGAGGACAAGATGCTTGCGAGATCCATGTACGGTGCCGCCCAGGTCGACCGCGTGATTCCGCAAGAGTTCTTTCGTCCGGTGGCCGAAATCATCTATTTCCTGCATTCACGCAAGCAGAAGGCGGGTGCGTGAAAAACGCTCCGCATCAACGGCGGAGATTTCACCAGCCTCGGACAAGTTTGGGTTCGTATACGATCGTCATAGGATGACTGTGACGAGGACGTTGTGGGACCCGTTTATCTCTTCGATCTTGCCTCATCTCACGCACGCTGGCTGTCGCTTCGGCAGTCCACGATTTCGTCGAACGTAGCCAATGCAAATACGCCCGGCTACCGAGCGCAGGATATCGAGCCGTTCGACAAGATACTCGATACCAAAGTCGTGCCGCTCGCAGTCACATCTCCGAAACATATGACCACCGGCTCGCTCGTGCGTCCGCAGGGCACGCGCAAGGAGAATAGCTGGGAAGTCGTTCACTCCGGAAACTCGGTGAGCCTCGAGCAGGAAATGCTCAAGGCGGGCGATATCAACAAGGACTATTCGTTGAATGTCGCAATCGTCAAATCGTTTCACCGCATGTTCATGACCGGTGCAAAGAGCTAACGCGAGGCTTGATGATCGATCCGCTGCAGGCATCAGTTCAAATCGCCAGTTCGGGACTTGAGGCGCAGTCGACCAGAATGCGCGTCGTATCCGAGAACATGGCAAACGCCAACTCCACTGGCCGTACGCCCGGTGCCGAGCCCTACCGACGCAAGACCACGACGTTCTCAGCGGAGGTCGATCGCGCGGCGGGTGTGCGGGTCGTGAAAATCAAGGACATCGGTGTCGACCGTGCTCCGTTTCGGGTCGACTACGAGCCAACTCATCCGGCGGCCGGCCAGGACGGCTATGTCAAGCTGCCGAACGTGAACATGCTGATCGAAATGGCCGACATGCGGGAAACCAACCGGTCGTATGAGGCCAATCTGCAGGTGATCAAGCAGGCGAGGTCGATGGTTGCCATGACGATCGATCTGTTGAAGGGGGCATAGTCCATGATGATGGAAGCGGTTTCTTCGGTTCTGAAAGACGTTGCCGGCGTCGTTCAATCAAGCAGCGTTGCGACGTCCGCGCCGGCCGCGCCGCAGGCGGCTCGACCCTCGCTCGGTTTTGACGGAGTCCTGGAGCAGGTTGCCGCCGATGCGATCGGTAGCCTCAAGGGCGGAGAGGCTGCGTCGGTGTCGTATATCCAGGGCAAGGTGTCGGCCCAGAGCGTGGTGGAGGCCGTCATGTCCGCCGAGCAGACGCTGCAGATGGCGGTCGCCGTGCGCGACAAGGTCGTGCAGGCGTACCAAGAAGTCAGCCGAATGGCGATCTGAGGGATAGCAAATGAGAGCGCTTGCCATCGCGGCGACCGGAATGAGCGCGCAGCAGCTCAATGTCGAGGTCATCGCCAACAACATTGCGAACATCAATACGACATCGTACAAGCGTTCGCGAGCCGAGTTCACCGACCTGTTCTACCAGGTCGATCGCATGCAGGGCGTTCCGAATCGCTCCGGCGAAGCTGCGGTCCCCGAAGGGGCCAAGCTGGGGCTGGGCGTCCGGTCGGTGGCCGTGCGCAAGTTGCACCTTCAGGGCGCGTTGGCGCAAACCGGCAATACCTACGATCTCGCCGTCAACGGCAGAGGGTGGTTCCAGGTCGTGGGGCCGAACGGCGAAACGCTCTACACCCGCGCCGGGGCGTTCAATACCAACGCGGACAGGCAGTTGGTGACGGCGGATGGTTACAACGTCGATCCCGCGATTATCATCCCGCAAGGGACGGTCGATGTCACGGTCAATGAATCGGGCCAGGTGTACGCCAAGCTGGACAACGAGGTTAATCCGCGCCTGCTCGGCCAGCTAAATCTCGCGAATTTCGCCAACGAGGCCGGCCTCGATCCACTTGGTGGCAATCTCTACAAGGAGACGTTGGCGTCCGGCGTCCCGGTCGTTGGCGTTCCCGGCGATATCGGCTTCGGCAAGATCCATCAGCACTATCTGGAGAGTTCGAACGTCGATCCGGTCAAGGAGATCACCGAATTGATCTCGGCGCAGCGGTCTTACGAAATGAACTCGAAGGTGATCCAGGCGGCGGACGAGATGGCGTCGACGGTCTCCAAGGGCCTTCGATAGGATTGCAGGCGGAGAAGCGTCTTGAAGCTCGTCAAGTTCGCCCTGGTTTCCATGCTCGCAGCGCTCTTGCTCGCTGCGGGCGGTGCAGGTGGTGGCGCGATCGCGGAAGAATCCGTGCGCTTGCTCGTGCCGGCAACGGTGATCTATCCGGGCGATCTGATCAAGGACGAGTTGATCATCGATCGCGCCTTCGCGCCGAACATGCCCGGTGCAGCGGCCTTTGCCGCCGACCGGGCATCGCTCGTTGGCCGGGTCGCGCGAAGGACGCTGGTGGCGGGCCAGCCGATCCCGATCAACGCCCTCGAAGAGCAGAAACTCGTGGCGCGAGGCAATGTCGTCAAGGTGATCGTCGAGGATGGATCGCTTACCATCGTCACCTACGCCTCATCGCTGCAGTCCGGCAGTCCGGGCACCATGATCCAGCTTCGGAACCTCGATACCGGCGTGATCATCAGAGGCGTCGTCCAGTCGGACGGATCGGTGCGGATTCAAAACGGATGATATTGCGACTTCTATCATTCATCGTCCTGCTGCTTTCCTGCACCGTCGCCGATGCCGCGGTGCGGATCAAGGATATCGCCAACCTCAAGGGTGTGCGGGAAAACCAGCTTATCGGCTACGGTCTGGTGATCGGTCTTAAAGGGACCGGTGATACGTTGCGCAACGCCCCTTTCACCGAGCAGTCGCTGCAATCGATGCTCGATAATATGGGGATCAACATCCGGGGAACATTGCTCCGGACGCGGAACGTCGCCGCTGTCGTGGTGACCGCCGATCTGCCACCGTACGCTACCGGTGGTTCGCGCATGGATGTCGCGCTCTCCTCACTCGGCGATGCCTCTTCGCTATTGGGTGGCACTCTCCTCATGACCCAACTCCGCGGCGCCGACGGTGAGGTCTACGCCGTGGCCCAGGGCGCCATTGCAGTCGGCGGATACTCGGTCGAAGGTGCCGCGCAGACGGTCAGCCAAGGCGTTCCGACCTCAGGCCGCATTCCGAACGGCGCGCTGATCGAGCGCGAGGTGCAGGGCAAATTCTACCAGATGGAATCGCTCATTCTCGAGCTGAAAAATCCGGATTATGTCACCGCGACGCGAATCATCGACGCCATTAACCACTACGGTCAGGGACGATACAGCGCCAGCATGGCCTTCGAGCGCGACTTCCGGTCGATCGTATTGTCGCGGCCGCGCTCGGTCGCGCCGGTTCGTTTCATCGCCGAGATTGGCGAACTGCTGGTCGAGCCTGATACACCCGCGCGTGTCGTCATCGACGAACGGACCGGCACCGTCGTGATCGGCCGAAACGTCCAGGTCTCGACCGTCGCCGTCACCCACGGCAATCTCTCGGTTCGGATCACCGAGATGCCGGTCGTTTCCCAGCCTGGGCCATTCTCGCGCCGCGGCGAAACGGTCGTGGTGCCGCAAACGTTCATCGAAGCCGGTGAGAATGGCGCGCAAGTGGCGATCTTGCGCGGAACGGACTTGCAGCGTCTTGTGCGCGGCTTGAACCAGATCGGGTTGAAGCCGCAGGGCATCATCGCGATCCTGCAGGCGATCAAGGCGGCGGGCGCACTGCAAGCCGATCTTGTCATCCAGTAGAACGTCGCGTCAGCGTCGCACAAGCTTGAACGTGCAACGCTTCGGACAGATGCTGTGCGGAGAGCGGATGGTGAGGCGCGCGACGTTGCTGGGAAGAAGCATGCTCCTTGCGGGGTGTCTTGCGCTCTCCGCGCAGGCGTCGGCATGGGCGCAGCCTGAGCAGAAATTGTCGAAGCCGCTGAACCTGGCCAACTTCGCCAAGACATCGCGCGCGGTGCCGTCCCGCCCTGTCGCCAAGCCGGAGGCGCCGTCCGGCAATTCCCAGCTTGAGCTGCCGCTGACGACTGCGACCGTTGCAAAAAATGCAGCGTCGCCATCGGTGCCTGCAGAGCCGGCGACAACCGATCAGCGCGGATCCGACGCCACCGACTTCTGCAAGAACATCACGGATGCAGCGTTGGACGCGCGCGTGGCGTGGCAGCAAAAGCAGCTTGAAGCGTCCGAGGCCAAGCTTCGGGAGCGGATCGCCGAGCTGGAGGCGAAGCGCGCCGAGTACGAGAAATGGCTGAAGCTGCGCGAAGACTTCCTGAAGAAGGCGGAAGACAACGTCGTCGAGATTTACTCCGGCATGGACCCGGATGCCGCCGCACGGCAGATCGCCAGCATGGCGGATGAAACCGCGGCTGCCGTGCTCGCCAAGCTTCGCGTGCGGACCGCAAGCGCGATCCTCAACGAGATGGAGACCGGGCGCGCCGCCCACCTGGCCGATACCCTGGCGGGCATGCGGCGCCCCGACGACGGGAAGACGAACAAATGAAGGTTCTTCGCTTACTTTCTCTGTTTCCGGTTCTCGCTCTGGGGGGCTGCATGAGCAGCCTCGCCGAGATCAACCAGGCGCCCTATATGTCGCCGATCGGCCAAGGCCTGCACGCCGAAGCGCGCGCGGTTCCCGTCGAGCCGCGCAGCCGATACGCTGCAGGCTATCACTCGCTGTGGGACGAGCGGAGGGATCTTTACCGCGATCCGCGCGCAGCACGCATCGGTGATCTCATCACCGTCACCATCTCCATGAACGACAAGGCGACCTTCGACAACAAGACCGACCGGTCACGGGATTCGAAGACGAAGTTCAGCGCCGACTACCTCGTCGACATATTTGGCTGGTCGCCCAAGGGACAGGCCAATGGCAACGTCGACTCGCAAACGTCGACCAAGGGAGCGGGCAAGATCGACCGCACCGATGAGGTCAAGTTCTCGGTCGGGGCGGTCGTGGTCGACGTGCTGCCGAACGGTAACCTGCTGATCAGCGGATCGCAGGAAATGCGCGTCAATTACGAACTGCGCATCGTGAACGTTGCCGGTATCGTCCGGCCGCGGGACATCGGGCGCAACAACACCATTCCCTACGACAAGATCGGAGAGGCGCGAATTTCCTATGGTGGCCGCGGCCGGCTCATGGAGGTGCAGCAGCCGGCGTGGGGGCAACAGATCTACGACCAGGTCGGGCCGTTCTAGCCGATGGTGCGGCCAGAAGTGGCGAAGCTCGTCAGGCGGCGGAGCGGAGCATGGGAAACGTGATGCAATGGTTGGCCGCATTGTTGCTGATTACAATGCTGTCTGCTGGGGCGGGCGGCCTTGCCAGCCTGTATCTCCTGTCCGCCGGGCAGCGGATCGCGGATAGCCAAAAGGATCCCGTGGAGCGGCCGGTCGCCAGCGCATTCAGTCCGACGGCGCGCCTGCGGAAGATCTCACCGGTAGTGACCAACCTGGCGGCGCCGACCGGCACCTGGGTCCGCATGGAGGGATCGGTCGTCACCGATCAGATGAACGAGGAGGAGGCGAACCTTCTCGCGGCCCGGCTGGGCGAAGACATCGTGTCCTACCTGCGAACGGTGTCGGCGGCGCAAATCGAGGGCGCGCGCGGGCTGCAGTATCTTCGCGAGGATCTCAACGAGCGGGCGGCGATCCGTTCGGGCGGAAAGGTGCGCGAACTGATCATCGAAACACTGGTTATCCAATGAAGCGCTTCTGCCTCGTCCTGCTCCTGGCTCTTCTCCCCACCGCGGCGGCGGCCCAGATTCCGGATCTGTCCACGCTGATCCCGCAAGGCGGCGGAAGCGCCAGTGGCCGGATCATCCAGCTCGTGGCGCTGCTCACGGTCTTGTCGCTGGCGCCCGGACTTCTGATCATGGTGACGAGTTTCACGAGGTTCGTCGTCGCGCTTTCGTTCCTGCGCGCAGGCCTCGGACTGCAGACGACGCCGTCAAATATCGTCATGATCAGCCTCGCGCTTTTCATGACCTTCTATGTCATGGCCCCGACATTTGACCGCGCCTGGAAGGACGGCGTTCAACCGTTGATGCAGAACGAAATTTCCGAGCAGGAAGCATATACCCGTGTGACCGATCCGTTCCGCGATTTCATGATGGCGCATGTTCGCGAGAAGGATCTGCAAAGCTTTGAAAGCCTGGCGGCCGAAGGCTTCAAGACGCGGCCTGACGGCCAGCGGATCGATCTGCGCGTGATCATACCCGCCTTCATGATTTCCGAGCTGCGAAGGGCCTTCGAGATCGGCTTCCTGGTCATCATGCCGTTTCTGGTGATCGACATGGTTGTCGCCACGCTTACCATGTCCATGGGCATGATGATGATGCCGCCGACCGTGTTCGCGCTTCCTTTCAAGGTGCTGTTCTTCGTGCTGATCGATGGGTGGAATCTCCTCGCCATCGGCCTGGTACGATCGTTTCAGTAGAGCATGATCCGGAAAAAACCGGTTTTCCCTCGCGATAAATGCACAGCGTTTGCGCGGAGATCATGCTTAACAAAGAGATGAGATCATGATCCGATTTCGTCTGATCGGATCATGATCTGGCATCGGGTGCCTCGCATGGCATCCGGACCGCAAATCTTCGAGCTGCTGTTCAGCTCTGGGTAAGGTTCGGATGCTAGCAAGGATGAACGGCAGGTTGGGTGTTCCTTCAACCCCAAAGGCATGATGCCGCCCTGCCGTACCGGTGAAAGCCCGGTATGTCCCCCCAGATAAACACCTCACACTAAGGGACATAATCAATGTCAAGCTTGATGACCAACTCCTCCGCCATGACCGCTCTGCAGACCCTGCGGACGGTTAGCGCGGGTCTTGCGACCACCCAGAACCGCATCTCCACCGGCTACCGGGTGTCGACGGCGTCCGATAACGCCGCTTATTGGTCGATCGCCACCACGATGCGTTCGGACAACATGGCTCTGAGCGCCGTGCAGGACGCCCTCGGCCTCGGCGCCGCGACCATCGACACGATGTATACGGGCCTGAACGGCACTGTCAGCGTCGTCTCGCAGATCAACGCGAAGCTGGTTGCCGCCCGTACGCCTGGCGTCGATCGCGCCAAGATCCAGAGCGAAATTACCGAACTGCAGAAGCAGTTGAAGAACACCGCCGACAGCGCGGTTTTCAACGGTGAAAACTGGATCTCGGTCGATTCGACCTCGGCGAGCTACAACTCCTCGAAGACCGTCGTTTCGTCCTTCTCTCGTGCCGGCGGCACCGTCAAGATCGACACGCTTTCGGTCAATCTTGACTCGATCAAGCTCTACGACGCGAACCTGGACACCACCTACGCCGCGCAGGCCTTCCCGACGGCCACCACGGGTGCCTACGATGCCACCAACGACGTTGGCGGCAACATCGTGGTGACCGTCGGCGGCACGGCCACCAACATCGCTGTGGCGAAGAACACCTCCCTCAAGGACATCGCGACGGCGATCAACAAGCTCGGCATCGAGGGTCTGTCGGTCGGCGTCTCGGCGGCCGGTGACGCGCTGTCGTTCAAGAGCCGCAACGACGCGGACATCTCGATCGACGCCAGCGTCTCCGGTCTCGGTGCCGCGGTCTCGATGACCGCGATCACCCCGCCGGTCGCCACCAAGAAGGGCATCCTCGACCAGACCTACGATGCCTATAACGGTACGGCCTGGGAAACCTTCAGCGTCGCGACGCTGGACATCTCGAAGCTCACCGACAGCGCTGCTGACCTCAACAAGCTCGAGACCTACATCCAGGGCACTCAGGATGCTTTCGCCAAGATCACCGACTCGGCGACCAACCTCGGTGCCATCAAGAACCGCATCGGCCTGCAGCAGGACTTCGTCAAGACCCTGACTGACTCGCTCGATCGCGGTATCGGCCAGCTCGTCGACGCCGACATGAACGCTGAATCGACCCGTCTGCAGGCCCTTCAGACCCAGCAGCAGCTCGGCATTCAGGCGCTGTCGATCGCGAACGCGGGCAGCCAGAGCATCCTGTCGCTGTTCCGCGGCTAGTAAACTTGATCTCTTGACTACGACGGCCGCGACCGACCTGGTCGCGGCCGTTTTGCTACGTTCGCGCCGCGCAACCCTCGGACAAGCTTCACGATCGAGAATCGATTCGGAAGTATGGCAGAGGGTTTGATGGTTAACCGCGAACATGCGCAACGGCTCTGGAACAATCTGCTCGAGCTTGGCCCCAGGCGCCTCACCGTGCTCGCGCTTGTCGGCCTTGCCGTTTTCTTGGGTGTGGGCGGCGGCGCCTATTACTTGAGTCGGCCGGAATTCGATGTGCTCTACACCGGTCTTAGCCGGGAAGACGTCTCGCGCGTCGGTTCGGTCCTGCGCGACGCTAGCATTGCCTTTGATGTGAATGCCTCAGGCGACACCATCTTCGTGCGACCGGGGCAGACCGCCCAGGCAAGAACGTTGCTGGCCGAGAAAGGTTTGCCGAACAGCAGCAGCGGAGGCTACGAGCTGTTCGACAAGATCGGCTCCCTCGGTCTCACTTCCTTCATGCAGGAAGTCACCCGCGTCCGCGCACTCGAAGGCGAGATCGCCCGTACGATCCAGGTCCTCAAAGGCGTGAAGGCCGCGCGCGTCCACATTGTCATGCCGGCGCGTGGATCGTTCCGGCGCGAGCAGCAGCCGCCTTCGGCATCTGTTGTGATCCGGACCGACGGGGCTGCCGATGCCAAAACGGCGCGATCGATTCGTCACCTCGTCGCCGCGGCCGTCCCGGGGATGGCGGCCGACAAGGTGACTGTCCTCGACAGCGATGGATCGCTGCTTTCATCAGACGACGAGGGTGCGGCGCCGACAAGCATGGCGAACCTGCAACGCGTCGTCAGCCGGCTGATCCAGGAGAATGTCAGCAAGGCGCTTGCGCCCTATCTGGGGCTCGACAATTTTGAAGTCAGCGTCGCCACTCAGCTCAGCACGGACAAGCGGCAGACCAACGAGACCGTCTACGATCCGGAGTCCCGCGTCCAGAGATCGGTTCGCGCCGTTCGTGAGAAGGAATCGTCGCAGAGCCTGGATCGGCAGACGCCGACGACGGTGCAGCAGAACCTGCCGGATCAACAGATCAACGCGTCCGGTAACAAGAATACCAACGATGAGAAGCAGCGGCGCGAGGACGTCACCAACTTTGAGGTGTCGTCGAAAACGACGACGACCGTGAGCGATGGCTACGTCGTCAACAAGCTGTTCCTTGCGGTGCTGGTCAATCGTCCGCGCCTCCAGGCCAGCCTTGGCGACAAGGCCAGCGATGCGGCCTTGGAGGCAAAGGTCGCCGAGATCAGCCAGCTCGCCGCAACCGCGGCAGGTATTGACCGTCAGCGTGGAGACCAGATCCAGGTGTCGGCGGTCGAGTTCATGGAAGGCGCGCGCGACTTCCCGCCGGTTCCTGCAATCACTTTCACCGATGTGTTGATGCGGCAGTCGGGCGCCTTCGTCAGCGCGGTCGCGATCGTCGCCGTCGCGGCAATGCTGATCTGGTTCGGCCTGCGGCCCGCGATCAACGCGATCCTCGACTCCCGCTCGGCCGAGACTGCCCAGCTCGAGACGGGCGAGACCGCCGCGCTACTCGGCCGCGAGGGCGGCTCGATGGAGCAGTTCGGGGAAGAGCCGCCAAATCTCGTCCAGGATATATCGAAAAGAGTTCTGCACGCTCCACAGAGGCGGTTGGAGCAAATCGTTCAGCTTGATGAGAAGCAGGCGGCAGCGATTCTCAAGCAATGGATTAGGCAGGAGGAGTCGGCATGAGTTCGGACAAGGTCGCGCGTTTGCTGGCAAGCTTCGATCAGCCGGAGCCGCAGAAGGCTCGTAGCCGCGTCATTCCGTTCGACTACACCCAGCATTCCACTCCCAAGGCGCAGCCGAGGTCGGCGGCCCCGCCGCCTCCGTCCGCCGAGGACGAGGCGTATGAGCGTGGAAGGTCCAGCGGCTATGCGGCGGCCTTGGCCGAGTTCGAGCAGAAGCTTGCCGACGAGAGACACAGGCTGAGCATGCAGCTCGCCGAGGAAAAGCACAATCTGCTGGATGAAATGGCTGTCAAGATTGCCAGCGAGATCGCCGAAGCGGGCGCGCAGCTTGAAGCCAAGATCGCCGGAGTGACGGCACGCATCCTCGAGCCGTTCATTTCGAACGCGGTGCAGAAGCAGGCGGTTAGCACCTTCGTCGAGCAGCTCGCGTCGGTCGCCTCCGATGTTCGCCGGCCGGCTTTGCGGGTCACATGCCCTGCCGAACTGGTGGAGGTGCTGCGCGGCAAGCTTGCGGTACGCGCGATTGCGGTGGAGCTTCGGGCCGCTCCGGTGGCGGAGGCTTCCGTCACCGTCGATCAGGTCTTCCTTGAAACCCAGATCAAGCTCTGGGCGGAGCGACTGAAGTTCGCGATCCTGAACTGACATGGCCGATCAAGACAGGGCAGAGCTGATCATCGTTCGACGCCGGAGCAGTCTCGACGGCGAGGAATCACACAACAGTGTCTGGAAAATCGCCTATGCCGATTTCATGACGGCGATGATGGCGTTCTTCCTGGTGATGTGGCTCATCAGCGCCACCAACCAGGAAACGCGCGAAAGCGTCGCCAACTACTTCAATCCGATCAAGCTGACCGACTCGACCCCTGACCGCAAGGGTATCAACGATGCCCGGCGCGTCGATCCCGGCAAGGCCGAGGAGGAAGACAGCCTGCGGCCGAAACCCGAACCGGGCAAGTCGGCGCAGTATACGCAGCGCCCGGAGCAGGCGCAGCCAGCGCAGCCGCCGCGTTTCGGTGAGGCGACGCTGTTCCGCGATCCTTACGCGGTGCTGTCGGAAATTGCCGGCGGTCCCCCGCGGATCGCGGAAGTGGGCACTGCGCTGGATTCGACCCGCAAAGAGGGTTGGAAGGGCGGCGAGGCCTTCAAAGACCCGTTTGATCCCGTCTATTGGCCCATGGGGTCTTCGGCGCCGCTGGAAAAGAAGGCGTCAGGCAGCAAGGAGCTTGGCAATCTGCCGTTCGACAATGACGCCACGGCGCTCAGCGAGGGAAAAGGTCCACGCCCGTCGGAAGGCAAGCCGGACGCCACGGCGGCCCCCATTCAGGGATCGGATTCAGCCAAGGGATATCCGGTACCGACCGAAAAGCAGAATACGGCAAAGGCGATTGGCCTGTTCGCCGATGATGACTCCATGAACGATCCGGCCGCCAATCGTTCATCTGCGGCGCAAGGAGAGAAGGGCTCGACTCCGCCCGCAGGAGACAAGGGCTCAACCGCTCCTCCAGGAGATAAAGGCTCAGCCGCTCCGCTAGCCGAAAGGAAGCCTGTGCAGAGCGAGGCGGCCAAATTGCAGGCTGCCATCTCCGCCGCTCTTGCGCCGCTCGGATCGGCGCGTCCTGTTGCTGAGGTCCGCGAGAGCAATGAGGGCCTCCTCATCAGCCTCACCGACGATGTCAACTACGGCATGTTCGCCACCGGGTCGGCCGAACCAACCGCTGGCCTCGTGCGGGCCCTCGACAAGATCACGCCCTTGATATCGCAAAGCCAGGGTCCGGTGATTGTACGCGGCCATACCGATAATCGCCCCTATCGATCGTCGGAATACGATAATTGGAGATTGTCGACCGCGCGCGCTCACATGGCTTATCACATGCTGATACGCGGCGGGCTCGATGCCCGGCGCGTCGACCATATCGAAGGTTTTGCCGATCGCCGGCCGAAAAACCAGAACGATCCGTCGGCCGCCGAGAATCGGCGGATCGAGCTTTTGATTCGTACTCCTTTGCCATGAACCGCGCGGGAACCATCGCCGTCGCGCTGGTCGTTCTGGTCGGCGCAGCCCGAGCGGAAGAGGCTGAAGCGCCGTCGCGCGAACCCTATCAACTGGTCCGGACGCTTCACGCTTTGCAGGATGACATCGCGCGCGGAAGCCTGGAGGCGCACAATGCGCAGCCGGCCCTGCTCAAGCGATTGGGCGAAGAGTTTCAGAAAGTTGATCCGTCCGTCTGGAAGGAGCCGAAAAACTCGCGCGCGGTGGTGACCTTCCTGCTGAGCGGAGGATCGCCCCAGGTGGTGGAAGCGCTGCGCTCCCGGAAACTGCTCGTCCTCGATGAGGCGATCCTGGATGGCGCGATCGCCTATGTGGAAGGCCGGGCGGAGGACGCCAAGGCGCGGCTTGGGAGCATCCATGCGCGCGACTTGCCGCCGACCATCGCGGCCGAAATTGCGCTGGTGCAGTCCGCGCTCGTCGCGCAGACCGACCCGAAAGCCGCGATCGAACGGCTCGATGACGCGAGACTGCTGATGCCGGGAACGCTGGTCGAAGAGGCCGCGCTGCGCCGGGAGATCTTCGTCGCCGGCCAGGTTGACGATTTCGACAAGTTCGAAGCGCTGGCTCAAAGATATTTTCGACGCTTCAGGCATTCGATCTATGCGGGGAATTTCCGCCAACGCCTCGCAGTGGCTGTCGCGCGCTTCAGCTTCGTGCAGCAATCGGATCGGTTTCCCCGCCTTGTCGCCTTGCTCGATCAACTCGACGACGCCGGCCAGCGCGCCCTCTATCTGCTGATCGCGCGCACCGCGCTGGTGCGCGGCAAGGTCGAAATGGCGGATCTGGCGGCAGAGCGCGTGCTGGGGCTCACGGAAGAGGGGAGTTCCGAGCGAGAGCGCGCGCGCTTTTATCGCGCGGCCGCGCGCGTGGTGACAAACGCGCATGAACAAGCGCTGTTGGATCTGCAGAAGATCGAGGTTGGCCGGCTTCCCGAACGAGATGCCGAGTTGCTGAAGGCAGCGCTCGCGGTCGGACGCAACGTCAAAAAGGCGCTCCCCGCAGCCCCGGCACAGAAGGACCAGTCAGGCGAGGCGCAGACGTCGATGCGCCCGCGGATCGACTTCGGCCGCTCGCTTGCGGCCGTCAATCGGGCGCAAGTCCTTCTCGACGAATCGAAAGAGCAATTGAAGGAGCGAGCTCGATGAACAAGACCGACCCTTTGATGGCCATGATCCGCCAGCTCACCGGTGGCAAGGCAGCTTCGCGCCTCGCTCCCCAGAACGCGATGCTCGCCAAAGACCACAAGGGGAAGGTCGAGGACAGCAAGGGTGACGCCGGGCATTTCCGTGAGCAGCTCCGGGTGCTCGCGCAGGGAGCGAAGCAAAAGCCGCTCGATATAAAGCCGCAGCTCGATGCCAAGAGTGTCGATATGGAGTCTCCGCAGGACCCTGAGCCGTCCAATCCCCTCGCGGAAGTGCTGGACCACGTCGCCGGTCGGCCCAAGGATCGGACCCGCCAGCAGCCGCGTGAGACTTCTTCGCACCAACCGGGCGGAGAAATCACCTCGCCTGCTCCGGAATGGCGTACGCCCGAGGCTGCACTCAGTTCCATGATCTCCAGGCTCGATCAGCCACTCTCTCCGCGGGATGATGGCGATGCTCCGCTCCCAGCCCGGTCGCAAGCCCGGGTCGAGCACCGAGCGGACCTGCTCACGCCGGGTGAGCCAAAATCTCCAAAGGTAGATGTCCCCGAGCAGCGCTTTGCATCGTCAGTCAGTGCAATCGAGACGCGGCCCATGCCGACGGTGAAGGTGGCGGTGCGCGAACAGGAGACGCATTTCCAGCCCGTCGGCCAGCCGACGCTATTGCAGAAGATCGTCGATCGCATCGCTCCTGATCTGTCAACGGCGCCGGCCGCAGCCCCCGCGACTGCGGCCGATTTCACACCTCCGGATATGCGTCGGGGGCCGGACGCGCCGATCAGGATGCTGACGCTGCAACTCGATCCGCCCAGCATGGGTACGGTGACCGTGAGGATGCGCCTGGCCGGCGATGCCGTCGAGGTGAGGATGCTGGCGGACCAGCCAGAGACAACGGAGCTGCTGCGCAAGGATCGCGGCGCCCTGATGGATGCGATGCGGTCCGCCGGCTACACGTTCGAAATTGCGTCGATTGACCATAGCAGTGCGCGCCATCCGACGTCAGGTGGCGGCCAGTCGCACGCGCAATCGGACCAGCAATCGTCGCAGCAGCCCCAGGGCGGATCGCAGTTCAACAACGGCGCCTCGGAGCGTCAGTCGAGCGATGCGCAAGCCGGGACGCGTCACAACAGGCAGCAGGGCCATGACCAGTTCATCAAGCCAACCGAGCGTCGCCAGGATGAAGAGGTTGCGGTCGATCGCAATGGCGGTGCTGTCTATCTGTAGCCTGTCCACCGTCGCACGTGCCGACGGGCTCTGCGAGCGTGAGATGGCGCGTGCGGCACGTGCTCACGGCGTGCCGCTTGGGGTGTTGTATGCAGTGGGCCTGAGCGAGACGGGACGCAAGGGTGTCCTGCACCCTTACGCGCTCAATATCGATGGCCGGACAGCCATGGCTAGCGACCTCTCAGATGCCGTTGCTCAGTTCCGTGAGGCCAAGAGCAAGGGCGCCAAGCTGGTCGATCTCGGTTGCATGCAGATCAACCATCATTATCACGGGCGCGAGTTCGCCAGCGTCGAGGCGATGTTCGATCCGGTGAAAAACGTCGACTATGCGGCGCGCTTTCTCAAGGAATTGCGCGCGCGGGAGGGGAGCTGGACCATGGCGGTCGCCCGCTACAACGCAGGTCCGAACAATACGGTCGCGCAACGGCGCTACATTTGCAGCGTGATCGGAAGCCTGGTGGCGAGCGGCTTTGGAGCGTGGACGACCGGCGCACGCGCATACTGCGCGGAGCGCACGACCTGAGCTAGAGGAATGCGCCGCAGACAGCCTCGCACAAGGAAGAACGGCTCTAATGATATTCACTCACGATGGAGGTGATTGATGAGTCTGTATGGTGTCATGCGCACTGGTGGCTCCGGCATGAATGCGCAATCCAACAAGCTGTCGACGGTGGCCGACAACATCGCGAACGTCAACACCACAGGCTACAAGCGCGCCTCCACCGAATTCTCTTCGCTTATTCTGAGGAGCGGGTCCGGCAACTACAATTCGGGCAGCGTGGAGACGAATGTCCGCTACGCCATCTCCGATCCCGGAGCGCCGCAATACACGACATCAGCGACGGATCTCATGATCCAGGGCAACGGATTCTTTGTCGTGACCGATGCCGGCGGCACGCCGTTCCTGACCCGCGCCGGTTCTTTCGTGCCCGATGGCGAAGGCAATCTGGTCAATGCCGCGGGCTTCTATTTGATGGGCTATAACGTCAAGAACGGTCCGCCCAACGTTGTCGCGAATGGTCTGACCGGCCTGGACGTCGTCAACATCGCACAAAGGTCACTTCAGGGTAATCCTTCGACGAGGGCGACCTTGGAGAGTGCCAATCTCGACGCCAATGCAGCCATTACCGCGGGTCCGCCCGCCTATACGTCCAAGACCTCGATCGTCACCTACGACAATATCGGGAACAAGGTGACCCTCGACGTGTACATGTTCAAGACGGCGGCCAACACTTGGGACGTGCAAGCGTATGACAACGCTGCATCGACGAACGGCGGTTTCCCCTATTCAAGCGGACCACTGGATTCCGATACGTTTACCTTCGACGTCAGTGCGACCGGAAAAGGCAAGCTGGACGCGGCCAGCCCCACCACTCTCACGTTTACAATTCCGGGCGGCTCGCCGTTCACGCTCGACCTGTCGGCGATGACACAGGTCGCCGACGACTTCGCCTTCAAGCCGAACGTCAACGGCAATGCTCCGAGTTCGATCGACAAGGTGGAGGTCGATGCCGACGGCACGCTGTACTCGATCTATGCCGACGGCACGCGGCTGGCCTCCTATAAAATTCCGCTCGCGACAGTGCCGAGCCCGGACAATCTCGTGCCGGAAGCTGGGAATGTCTATTCGGTCGGGATCGACTCCGGAAACGTGCAGCTCGACTTCGCCGGGCGGAGTGGCCTGGGCACCGTTAAATCGGAGGCGCTCGAACAGTCCAACGTCGATCTTGCGGCCGAGCTGACATCGATGATCGAGTCGCAGCGCGGATATACCGCCAATTCAAAGGTCTTCCAGACCGGCGCCGACCTGCTCGACGTACTGGTCAATCTGAAGCGCTAAGCGGCGTCAGCGCATCATCGGGGCGGGGGGTCTCATGTCACTCACGGTCGCACTCAGCTCGGCGCGTACGTCGCTCATGACGACCAGTGCGCAGGCTTCCGTGATATCGCGCAATATCGCCGGCTCCATGCAGGACGGCTATTCGCGAAAGAATGTGCTGGTCGCGTCGCTGCCAGGAAACGGGGTCTATGTTGCTGGCATCCAGCGCGCCACCAGCCAGGGGCTGTTCTACAATGTGCTGAAGGCAGCCTCTTCCACTGCCAAGCAGGATTCGATCTATAACGGCCTGCAGAAGATCGCGGCGACAACCGTTGACGACCCGCAGCAGGACCAGTCGCCGGCCGCGCAACTTGCCAAGCTGAAGAGCGCCCTGCAGCAATATGCGACGGCGCCGGACAATATCACGCTCGCGCAAGCGGCAGTAACGGCGGCCAAAGGCGTCGCCTCAGCACTCAATGATGCGACGAAGACGGTTCAGTCGGTACGCGCCGATGCCGATGCCGACATGGTGACATCGGTCTCGACCATCAACCAACTGCTGGCCCAGTTCGAGACGGTCAATACATCGATCGTCAAGGGGACCATCACCGGAAGCGATGTCACAGACTACCTCGATATGCGGGACAACATCCTGTCCAAGCTCTCGCAGGAGGTCGGCATAACGGTCGCGACCCGCGCCAACAACGATATGGTCATCTACACGGATTCGGGCGTTACGCTCTTTGAGACCAAAGCGCGATCGGTCACGCTTGCCCCGACCCATGCTTACGCCGCCGGCACCACCGGAAATGCGGTCTATATTGACGGCGTGCCCGTCACCGGCGCGTCTGCCGTGATGCCGATTCATGGCGGAAAGCTCGCGGGCCTTGCCGCGCTGCGCGACGATTCCACGGTCACCTATCAAAACCAGCTCGACGAGGTCGCGCGCGGCCTGATCGAGACGTTCGCGGAGCGCGACCAGACTGGCGCGGCGCTGCCCGATGTGCCCGGACTTTTCACCTATCCGGGCGCGCCGGCCATGCCGCCGGCGGGTGTGATCTCCTCGGGGCTCGCCGGCACCATCTTCGTCAACCCGTCAGTCGATCAGGGGGCAGGTGGCAATCCGCTGCTGCTGAGAGACGGTGCCATCTCCGGCAACGTGGCTTATCGGTACAACACGAGCGGCGCCGCCGGTTACTCGGTTCGGGTGCAGGGCCTTGTGGATGAGATGGCCAAGAGCCGTCCGTTCAACCCGGCGGCTCTTGGCAAGCCGAATGCGAGCCTGATCGACTTCGCCGGCTCGTCGGTGAGTTGGCTGGAAGCTCAGCGCAAGAGCACGAACGATGAAGCGACCTATAGCCAAACGCTGCTGGAGCGCAGCGCGGAAGCGCTGTCCAATGTCAGCGGCGTCAACATGGACGACGAAATGTCGTTCATGCTGCAGGTCGAGCGCACATTTTCTGCCTCGTCGAAGCTGATCGCGACGATCGACGAGATGTTGAAAGACCTTCTGGCGGCGGTGAGGTAACGGTATGGCTACGACGTTCATTTCCTCCAACTCGATCTCGACGACGTTGCGCATCGCGGCCATGAAGAGCCAGACCGCAATCGCGCAAGCGACGAAGGAGGCGACGACCGGCCGCTTCGCCGATGTGGGCCGCGAGCTCGGCGCTCTCACCGGCCGTGATGTGACGCTCAGGGCCGAGCTGCTCGACGTCGACAAGCTGGTGGACACCAACGCCCTTGTCGGCGGACGGCTCGACGTCTCGCAGCAGCGGGTGGGCGAGTTGATCAGCACGGCGCAATCCTTCCAGAAGGATTTGTTTGCGGCGCGCAATTCCGCCAACGGCGGCAACGTCATCTTGACGCCGTCGCGCGCCAACCTCGACAGTCTGATCGGCGCGCTGAACGTCACGACGGATGGCCAATATCTGTTCGGCGGCATCAATACCGGCGTGCAGCCGGTGACTGACTACAAGGCCGGCTCGACCAGCAAGAGTGCCGTCGATGCCGCGTTCCTGGCGAATTTCGGTTTCACGCAAACAGATACCGCGGTCTCGAACATCAGCGCCGCGGCGATGACGAACTTCCTGGATACGACGTTCAAGGCGCAGTTCGACGATCCGGCCTGGGGCGCAAACTGGTCGACCGCTTCCGATCAGGTGATGCGGAGCCGCATCTCGACGACGGAAACCATCGACTCGTCAGCCAGCGCCAACGAACCTGCATTTCGCAAACTGGCGATGGCCTACACGATGCTGAGCGACCTCGGCACGCAAAACCTCAACCAGAACGCGTTCCAGGTGGTGGTCGACAAGGCGACCGAAATCATCGGTGATGCGATCAACGACTTGGCCGGTGTCGGCGCCAAATTGGGAACCGCCCAGGAGCAGACAAACAACGCCACGAGCCGCCTGAAGATCCAGAGCGATCTGATCACGAAGCAGGTTACGGCGATGGAAGAGGTCGATACGGCGGAAGCGTCTGTTCGCGTCACAAACTTGAAAAACCAGCTGGACATGTCGCTGGCGCTCACGGCGCGCATTCAGCAGCTCAGCATCCTCAACTATCTCTGATCGGCGATCCCGTCAGTAACCAGCCGGCTGCGAGTTAGATGACATTATCCAGTTACGATGCGGTGATCGAGGACAGCGGGCGGGAGGCACGTGCCCGCGAGCAACAGGCCCTGAGCCACGGGATTGACCTGCTGAGGCGTCTGCAGAGCGGGGATCTTGCGCCCCCAGAGGACGCCGAGGCGTTGCTCTTCATTCGAAGAATCTGGGCGTTCTTCGTGGAGGACCTTTCGAACGCCCGCAACGGGCTTCCGGAAAAGTTGCGCGCCGACCTTATCTCGATCGGCCTGTGGATCATCAAGGAAGCGGATCGGCTTCGGCAAGAGGAATCCAGCGACGTCGCGGAGCTCGTCGCGATCAACGTCATCATCCGAGACGCCCTCGCATGAAGAAGCCGATCTGTATTTCGTTGCGCGGCGGCGAGCGGATCTATGTGAATGGAGCGGTGTTGAGGGCCGACCGCAAGGTGACCCTCGAGCTGATCAATGACGTGACTTTTCTGCTCGAGAGCCAGGTCATGCAGGTCACGGACGCGACGACCCCGCTGCGCCAGCTCTATTTCGTCGTTCAGCTCATGCTCATGAGCCCGCACGACGTCGAAGAGGCGAAAGCTGTCTATCGGCAGCAGCGGTCGGGGCTGCTCGCAGCCACCGAAAACACAGAGATTCTGGACGGCCTGGAGCAGATCGAGAAGCTGGTCGAATCGAAGCGATACTATGAGGCTTTGCGCAGAACTCGCGCACTGTTCGAGATTGAGCAGATGATTCTGGCCGGCGGCGATTTGCCGAGGCCTGTCGAAGTCGCGTGAAGCATCAGGAGGACAATATGAACGTTGACAGCGTGGCTTCTCCAAATTCGACGGCGAACAAGAACTCAGAATCCTCGTCCGCGCCGACAACGGTGACCTACAATCAGTTCCTGCAGCTCCTGATCGCGCAGATGAAGAATCAGGATCCGACCAATCCGACGGACATGTCGCAATACATGAGCCAGTTTGCGCAGCTCTCCGCCGTCGAACAGGCAATGCAGACGAATACCAAGCTCGACACGCTGCTGTCCTCCAGCGCGCTCGCCCAGGCCGAAAGCCTGGTCGGACACACGGCGGCATTTACGAGCTCCGATGGCGAGGATGTCAAAGGCAAGATCATGTCGGTGCGAATCATCCAGGGCGGAGCCGTCGCGAAACTCGACAATGGCGTCGAGGTGCAGCTCGGGCCGGGCATCACGATCAGCTAAGCCATGAACGAACGCGACGCTCTCGACATTGTTCAGCAGGCGATCTGGACCATCATCGTCGTATCAGGCCCCGCGGTCGGGGCTGCGATGATCGTCGGTATCCTGATTGCGCTGCTGCAGGCGCTGACCCAGGTGCAAGAGATGACGCTGACCTTCATTCCCAAGATCGTGGTCATGCTGATCGTGGTAGCGGTCTCGGGCTCGTTCATCGGCGCGCATATCTACGCCTTCACCGAACTGCTCTACTCGCGGATCGAGCACGGATTCTAGAGCATTTTCGGTTCTGATGGGATCAGAACCGAAGCTCTAGGTTCTTGTTCTGACGCGTTTTCTTCACGCGAACCGGTGTCCACTTCGAAAACGCTCTGAAGCCGGGCGCGGTCGCCACCACCTTCGCGCAAGCTAGGCGCTGCAAGGTGCTGACATGACGGTGTCCCAGGAATCCCCATGGCCCAAGCACTAAGCCCAGCTCTGCCGAGCGAGCGTCGGATGGGTGCCGACGTTGCCTTTGCGGTCGGCATCGTCGCCATCCTGACGATGCTGGTCCTGCCGGTTCCGTCGGTCCTGATTGACGTCGGCCTCGCCTTCTCGATTGCGCTCTCTGCCCTGATTCTGATGGTGTCGCTGTGGATTCAGCGCCCGCTTGATTTCTCGGCCTTCCCGACGGTGCTGCTGATTGCGACCATTCTTCGCCTTGCGCTGAATGTGGCGACAACGCGGGTGATCCTGTCGCGCGGGGCCGAAGGCGAGCACGCGGCCGGTTATGTGGTCGCCGGATTCTCGAAGTTCGTGATGGGCGGGGACTTCGTCATCGGACTGATCATCTTCGCCATTCTCGTCACGGTCAATTTCGTCGTGATCACCAAGGGCGCCACGCGTATCGCGGAAGTCGGCGCGCGCTTTACGCTCGATGCGATCCCGGGCAAGCAAATGGCGATCGATGCGGATTTGTCCGCGGGGCTGATCGACGACAAGGAGGCGCAGCGTCGGCGCAGGGAGCTGGAGGAGGAGAGCGCCTTCTTCGGCGCAATGGATGGTGCTTCGAAATTCGTGCGCGGCGATGCCATCGCCGGGCTGATCATCACTGCGATCAACATATTCGGCGGTATCGTCATCGGCGTGGTCCACCACGGCCTCCCACTGGCGCGGGCGGCCGACGTTTTCACCAAGCTTTCCGTCGGTGACGGTCTGGTCTCGCAGATCCCGGCGCTCATCGTCTCCCTTTCGGCTGGCCTGCTCGTTTCGAAGGGTGGCACCAGGGGATCGGCCGAGGAGACGGTGCTCAAGCAGCTCGGCGGATATCCGCGCGCGCAGTCGGTGGCTGCGCTCATGATGTTCGTTCTTGGAATGTTGCCGGGCCTGCCTCTGCTGCCTTTTGCTTTCCTGGGTGGCGTGATGGCGTTCATGAGCTACGCGCTTCCCCGTCGCCAGGCGGCAAGACGGCAGCAGGAGGAGGCGTTTGCGACGCAGGAGCGCGAACGATCGCAGGCAGAGTCGAAAGAATCGATCAAGGAATATCTGAAGACGGCGGACGTCGAGCTCTGCGTGGGCAGCCAGCTAGCGGTTCAAATGCTGCATGCGCACGGGGAACTTGCGCATCGCGTCAGCAAGATACGCCGCCGCTTTGCGACCCAATACGGGTTTGTGATTCCCGAGATCAAACTGACGGACGACATGTCCGTCGGGCCGAAGAGCTACCGCATCAAGATACATGGCACTATCGTGGCGCAGCATGAGCTTCGCATCGGCGAGGTTCTGGTGCTCTTCGATGGTGTTCGCAAACCGGACGTGCCGGGCGATGAGACGGTGGAGCCGGCCTTCGGCATGAAGGCGATGTGGATTCCGGAGACGTTCCTCGAAGAAGTCAAACGGGATGGCTTCAAGGTTGCGGACAACATTTCCGTCCTTCTCACCCATTTGAGTGAAATCATCCGCGGCAACCTGGCGCAGCTTCTTTCCTACAAGGACATGCGAGCCCTGCTGGATCGGCTCGATCCCGAGTACAAGCGGCTCATTGAGGATATCTGCCCGTCGCAAATTTCCTATTCGGGCTTGCAAGCGGTCCTCAAGCTGCTGCTTGCCGAGCGCATCTCGATCAGGAACCTGCACCTAATCCTCGAAGCCGTTGCGGAAATCGCGCCTTACGTCCGCCGCGCCGAACATATCGCCGAGCACGTTCGCACGCGCATCGCGCAGCAGATCTGCGGTGACTTTGCCGACAACGGGGTCCTGAAAGTCCTGCGGCTTGGAAATCGCTGGGATCTCGCATTCCATCAAAGCCTCAAACGCGATGCCAAGGGCGAGATCGTGGAATTCGACGCCGATCCCCGCCTTGTCGAGCAGTTTGCGGCGGATGTCTCTACCGCGGTTCGAAAGGCAATGGGCCAGGGCGAAAGCGTCGTGCTCGTCGCGCCCCCCGAGGTGCGTCAGTATGTTCGCATGATCACGGAACGGATGTTCCCCACCCTGCCGGTGCTGTCGCACGTCGAGATCGCTCGTGGTGTCGAAGTGAAGTCGCTCGGAGCCATTTCTTGATCGCGACCGCATCAGGCTCCGTGCTGGCCACCTTCCTGATCTTCTGCCGGGTCGGCACGTGCCTGATGATCGCGCCTGGATTTTCTCGTTCCAACATTCCAGTGCAGGTCCGGCTGTTCCTGGCCATCAACGTCACGCTGATGCTGGCGCCCCTGCTCGAAGCCACCGTACGCCCGGTCGTCGAGACGGCTGCGACGGCGGCCATCGTCCGTGCGATCATGTCGGAATTGGTGATCGGTCTCCTGATTGGCCTGACCGCCCGGGTGTTCTTCCTCGCGCTGGAAACAATGGCGACGATGGCGGCATCCGCGATCGGGCTCAGCGGAATAGCCGGAACGATGGAAGACACCGAACACATGCCGGCCCTCGTGCCATTCATCACATTGCCGGCGATCGTCCTGTTCTTCATGACCGATCAACATTGGGAGCTGCTTCGCGGCCTCATTGGCTCCTATCGGACCTGGACGCCGGCGGCCGGCATCAGCGGCGAGACCGGGCTCTCCGAGCTTGCCGATCATCTCTCGCAAGCGTTCGTCCTGGCGCTCAGGGTGGCCAGCCCGTTCGTCATTTACGGGGTCATCGTCAACCTCGCGCTCGGGCTCGCCAACAAGCTGACGCCAAGCATTCCCGTCTATTTCATTTCGCTGCCCTTCGTGCTGTTCGGCGGCCTCATGCTGGTCTATCTGACCAGTCGCGAACTCGTGCTGCAGTTCACTATCGCATTTTCATCGTGGCTGGCCGGTTGATCGACGCATGAAATCAAGAGATCGCAAAATCCGTCGCATCGCCGCCGTCCAGGCGAAGATGCACCGCCTTGCGGAATGGGAGCTGATCGAGTGCCGTGCGAAGGAGCATGAACTGCAGGAGCGGCAGCGTCGGATCATCGAGGGTTTCAACGACGGGAACGGAGTGCCTCCGTTGGCGGCGCAAAATGCGGGCCAGAATCTGAGGACGGCGAGCGTCGAACAGGGAGTGCTTGCCAAGGCGAAGGAGCGTCTCGCCTCGCAGGCCATGACCGAGGCGCGCAAGCTGAAGCAGGTGCTCCGGATGGCCGGCACGGTCGCGCGACAAGCATTTCGGGAGCAGGAGCGGCGCGTCCTCGAGGAAGTAACTGAAACAGCGGCAAAACGGCCGGCCGAGAGAATGCAGGCCAACGAAACGAATTCGGATCGCTAGAGCATGATCCGGAAAAGTGGAAACCGGTTTTCCGAAAAGATCATGCTCAAACAAGGAGATGAGATCATGATCCGATTCCCTCTAATCGGATCATGATCTAGTGAGGCACAGCATGACGGTCACCCCCGTACCGGATCTTATCTTGGATGTGATGGAGGCCGCAGATCCGGTCTCCCAGCGCGCGGCCGCTGGCAAGCTTGAGCGCGCCTCATCGGCAGGCGGCGAAGACTTCGCTGCGGCGATGGACCGGAAGATCGAGGCAGGCGCGCTTGAACGAACCGTAGCGTCTGCGCAAGGCACGGGCGCTGCGCGCGGCGGTGCGATCGACGGCAGCGGGCACGCCACGATCATCAGGAAGGCAGATACCGATCGCGCCGTGTATCGAAAGTTCGAAGCGTTCGTCCTGCAAACGTTCGTCGAGTCAATGCTGCCGCAGAACGCAAGCGAGGTTTTCGGCAAGGGAACCGCCGGCACGATCTGGCGGTCGATGCTGGCTGAGCAGATCGGCAATGAGATGGCCAAGGGTGACGGAATCGGAATTGCCAAGCAGCTCGCGAAAGCGCGCTCCGTTGCCAATTCCGCGACTGGTAAGGGCTAATTTGCAGCAAGATGAGCGCAACGATGAATCAGAATAACGAGCAGCAACAAACGCTTGAAATCCTCGAGGCGCAGGCGACGACTGTTTCCGAGGGAGGCGGTTTGCCGGCGCTGTCACAACAAGCCTTGCCCGAGCTAACGGATGCGCAGGATATCGCGGCTCAATGGCTCGGAACCAACTCCAACGCGTTGAATGCGATCGAGCGGCTCACGGCAACCATTGACGAAGAAACGGACAAGCTTGAGAGCCGGACGCAAGTTGATTTCGATTCCTTTAGTCAGCGCAAGAATCGTGGCCTGCTCGAGCTGACAAGGGCGATGCGTGTGACACAGGGAATCGAGTTCGACCCGCGGGTGGTTGCGCACCTGACGCGCCTGCGGGCAGGCCTTGTAAGAAATCAAGCCGCACTACAAATGCACCTCGACGCCGTTCGCGAGGTCTCGGCGATTATCGCGAGGTCGATCCAGGAAGTTGAATCGGATGGCACATACTCATTGATGGGGCAGGGTGGATGCAAATAGTCAGGCTGCTCGTGGCAGGAGTCTGGGCCTGCATCGTCACCGTCGGTGCAAGCTTGGCTCTGTCTTATTGGAAGGAAGGACATGCCGCGCCTGCGGCCAAGCAGGAATACGCGGGCGGCCTCCTCTACGAGAAGACCAGGGTAATCAACGTGCCGATGATCGCGGAAGGCAGCGTCCAAGGCTACATCGTTGCACAGTTCGTCTTCACGGCCGATGCTACAGTGCTTCGTCAGTTGCCGGTGCCGCCTGAAGCCTTTGTTGTGGACGAGGCATTTCGGAAAATCTATTCCGACGAGAATCTCGACTTCAAGAACCTCGCTCGATTCGATCTCGCCCACTTTGCACGTACCGTCAGAGAGCACGTCAACAAGCGCCTTCAGGCTGAGGTCTTGCAGGACGTGCTCGTCCAGGATTTCAATTATGTTTCGAAGGATCAAATTCGCCGTTAGACCGCCTTCTCAAGTCGTCGAGCCGGTATCCCATATAGCGTTTTGACTCGATCGGATCGTAGCCGAGATGGTTGCGGAGCTTCTTGCGAAGCTTGCTCACGTGCCCCTCGATTACGTTTTCGTCGAAGCTCGAGTCGAAAAGACCGTAGGTCGCATTGAAGAGCTGGGTCTTTGTAAGCCACTTTCCCTGGTGCGCGACCAGATGCTCGAGAATGCGCAGCTCGCGACGCGGCAGGGCCAGCGTTCTGCCGCCGATTTCCGGATCCCGGCCGTCAAGAAAAACGTGGATCAGGCTCGTTGGCGTTTCGGCTGATTGACCGCCGGTTCGTCGTCGGATGACGGCCGTGCGAACGAGTATCTCGCGAACATGGATCGGAATATGAACAACGTCGTCGACGCCGGCTTCGAACAACTCGATCGTATCCCGGAGCTGCTTCAGGTTGTTCAGGGCGATGATCGGTGCGTGAGACTTGTTGCGGATGCTCTTGGGAATGCTCGTTCGATCCGAGCAGTCCCCCAGGATAAACGCCCCGATTGCCATTACGTCATTGCCGACGGCGGATTGCAGCCATTCGCGAAAATCTTTCGATGAGAAGCCGATCGAAACGACGCCTTCGCGATCGAATCCAGCCGCATAGCCCCGTGTAACGGTCTCCCGATCATCGATGACGATGAACATGTGGATGCCCCTGTTTGCCCTAGATAGTTGTTGTGGAGTCGAGCAGGCGTGCTCGCTCCGCTTGGTTACGCAACACAACAGGTACTGACACGATACAAATTACTGAGACCGAAACACGCGCGTCTGGTTCGCTCGAAAGCTTGATCAGATGCGGGTGGTGCCGCCATTTGAGGCGATGAGGAAAGTTGCCGTGGTGATGCTGTTCGGCAGTCTTTTGGGATTCCTCAGCACTGTTCGTGCAGTGGCAGTCTGGTCTCGATACAACCGATCGAAATTGCGGCGAGAAGCGAACAGCGTCTTGTTGTTGAAGGTCACATCAAGAATGAACATCAGCTCGCGCACTGTCGAATCGGATCACGTCCATTACGTCGAAGTGGAGTATGATCGTCAAGCAATTGAACTAGGCATTTACTGCGAGACAACTCATCAGCGAGTAGATGTTGCTTTATTGAAACGCTTACTCAACCAATCTGCTCGGAATACTTGGCAATGTGCTCCTCTAAGTTGAGACAAAGGGAGAGAATTCTTCTGCCGACCGCAGCGCCACGAGTGGCGATCATCGTCATGAAACCGTCGCGGAACATATCCGTGTTTCGATGAGATCATTTTCCGCGCGCGTGAGTCAGATTCTTCGTCGGTTGGGCAACTGTGACGTTGTCGAATAGCTGCGAAGGCACTCCACAATCATCAGCCCAATCGCGGCCGCGGAGTTGAAGTGGCCTCGCTGGCACGAGATCGTCATGCGGCGACAAGAGACCGTCGCTTGATGGGATGGCAATCGGCCGAAGCGCGGCCTTGTCGTGGTGAACGCTCGACTACGGTGAGTGGCAAAACGTCGCACATGCTGGAGATTCGATAGATGGACTGCTGTTCGTCGCGCGTTGCACGAACAGGCGTATGTCTGACGATCGACATGCAGATAGTGCGTCGCACGGCACGGTCACGGCGCGAGCGGAACCTGCGGAAAGTTGGAGCATGTCGTACCTGCATTGCAACGCTATGCACGCTAGCGGTCATTCGGTGATGCACGCTAGCGTGCATATCGCGCGAATTGACTGCGTCATACGATCGGTCGTGCAGCAGCCACATCAACGCGCGGAAGGAACGACGCCCTTGCTGGTCCATACTTGCCAGCCGCCGTTCTCGTTTTTGATTTCCTCGATGCGACCCAGGTTCGGCACATCCTGGCCCCGAGCAACCTCGATCACACCTGCTGGTCCTTCAATTATGGCGACGCCCTCATAAGCGCGCCGCACGCGCCAGCCCTGGATGATCTCTCGCCGCGCACTGGTTGGCCGCGGCTGCGGCTGAATGGTGCCAGTGATTTCGGGGGATGAGGCTGCCGCCACGGTTCGCGCAATCGGCGGCTTTGCTTCGGCCATGCGCTCGACTCTGGTGGCCGATATCGACTGATCTCTTTCGACGCGCTCGACGCTTTGGACCAGGCGGCCAAATCGGTCGCTCGAGGCTCGGTTTGCGGTGTCGAATGCCGCGCGGTTCGCCGCGACGTCACTTGATAGCGTTGCAACGTTGCGCCGCAGTTGCGACATCGCCTCACGGAGGTTGCGAAGCTCGGTATCGGATGCGGTGTTGATGGCAATGGGCCGCAAGACCAGGAAGGCGACGCCGCCTATGGAGATGAAAGAGGAGATCGCGACGATCACTGCGAGGGTGACGAACGGCGCCATCCATGTCCGCGGCTGCGGCTTCTTGACGACGAGTGTGGCGGCCGGGATGGGCGTACGCGCCTTGGGCCTGACAGGCTCTGGCCGCGGCATTGTGCGGGTGCGCTTCATGGTGGCGAGCGCCTCCTGGGCGAGCAGCTCGTCAACGGTAGCTGCGGCCACGCGAGGGGCGGCGGCTTTCGCCTTGTTGCCGGGGCGCGTCTGCGATGCGCCGCCCTTGCCGTCATCGGTGGCGGTTGGCTGCGGGGCAGTCGGCGTCGCTGGGGCTGCGGTCTCGTTGGTTGCTGGTTCGGCCATGGTTTTGTCGGCGGACAGGCAAATCCTGATTTGCTGGATAGCAAGCGAACCTTGCGTGAAACCTACGATCCCTCGGGCCAGCGGGACGTGATGTTGGTGTTAGCAGCGGATCTTCCGCGATCGCAGCAGTCCGTCAGGTGCGCATCCGGAATGCAGCCTCCATATTGCCGGGAGCTGCGGCTGTTCAACGTTGCTTGCCCAAGAGCGCGATAGACAGGAGCGTGTCTTGACTGATGCCTGCGCCTGCCCCTTGCAGGATGGCGAGCGCTGGTGACGTGGCCTGGCTGCTGTTGTTCTTCACGTCGTACATCGCAGTAAACCGCTTTAACAGCGCTGCAACTTTCTCCGGATCGGCGAGATCCTTCAGGTTGAGGTGTTTTTCTACGATCTTTGCTTGCTGATCGACGTCCATGCTTCCCATCTCGTCGGGCAGATTGTAGGTGGTTCGAAACACCTGCGCGAGAGCCTGGTCAGCAAGGATATCGTATGCGGACGTGATCTGTGCGGACTTTCGTTCGAAATACAGCGCCAGGCGAACACCCGCATTCGCCTCTCCCTGCTGCGCTTCCAACGTTTGCTGGAGGTAGCTGTTCTGCGTTTCCAGGAGCTGGTCTCGCCGCTGCGGTCCTATTGTCTCTATCCGGGCGACGTTGCCTTCCTTGTCGAAATTGAACGATGCCGCGATCTCGGCAAAGCGGGAGTCGCTGGCGGTGTTTGCGAAGCTCTTGGGATCGTTCAGATCGGAATTGAAGATCTTCTTGAGATAGTCGTTGGTTACCTTCGCGGGATCCAGGCCGTTTGCGACGAGAACGATATCGACCAATTTCCTGTCCGAGAGCAGCTCGGAAACGCTCTCGATGCCTGCGATCGTGGTCTGGTAATACTTGGCGTCCTTCTCAGCCTTTTGTCGAAGGCTGTCCTTCTCCGCGGCGCTTGCAAATCGCGTTTTTGCAACGATGTAGTCCTTGACGATCTGCGTGACTTCAACCGAGTTCTGCGCCAGCAGGGGCGTTGTCAGGTTGCCCTTGCCGTCAAAGTTGAAAGCATGCGCGAGCTGTAGGTATCGGTCGTCTCCGAGGGTATAGGCATAGCTTGTCGGGTCGCTCAGATCGCTGGTGAGCACAGCCTTGATCGTGACCGGCGAGACTTTTTCCGGGTCGAGGCCAGCCGCCTTGAGTGCGAAGTTATAGACGTTCGGCGTCGACATGAACTGTTCAACTGACTTTATCTTAGAAATATTGGCCCTGAACTGCGTGATCGCGAGGGTTTCATTTTCTTCCTCCGCGTCGAGATATTCTGCCCCCTTGGTGAGAACGAACTTGTCGTTGGTGCTGGTCCGGTTCGCGTCGGTCTGAGCGGATTTGCCGGAAGCAAGCGTTCCATCTGCCGAAAACTCGAACGCGCCGGCGAGATCGAAATAGTGGCCGATCGTGGAGAGAGAGTTTTGGTAGCTCGATATGTCTGCCTTGCTTTGCGCCAACCGGTTTGTTTCGGTCGTAATCTTCGCTCTCAAGCCTGTCACATCGGCGCCAGGTTGCGATAGCTGCGCCATGTACTGCGCAATTTTCGAATTGGCATCGGTGGCAACCGCCTGGGCTTGACCGAGGCTGGCATTGATCGCATCCTTCTGGGGACCCAAAACGGTGTTAACATAACTGTTTGGATCGGATGGATCGCTGCTCAAGACCTTCCGTATCGTGTCACGCGACCAGTTGCTGTCATCGATCTCGAACGCCTCAAACACATATGTGCGAAGGCGGTCGTCGTTCAGCAGATCATCGACGTTTTTGACCCTGCCGATCACGATGTTGTAGTAGCGCGTGTCTTCGTCGATTGCGTCAACCCGCCTCTGGACCGCTGCCGTGTACAAGCCGATCATCTCGTCAGTCTGGTTTGACGATTGCGCAACGGGCGTATCCGAGCCTGTGAAGGAAAATGCCGAAGCAAAATCCCGGAAGCGCTTGTCCGTCAGTTTGTTGGCGAAGCTGTTCGCGTCGAGGAGATTGCTCTCCAGCACCTTTTTCATGAAGGCTTTTGCATAGATCATATCCTCCAGCCCATATGCCTTCATCGCATATTGGTAGAGTCGATCGTTCTTCAGAAACTCGTCGACGGTTTTGACCTTGCCTATGTTGTCTTTGTAATAGGCGGCGCTTCGTGTCACGTCGGGCTGCTGCGCAACTCGCGTCAGCGACTGCTGGAGGTTGCGCACGACGGAATTGTAGCTGGCGTACGTCGACACCATCAAGACATCCTTTTTGGAAAGCTCCCTGATATAATGACCATCTTGCTTGCGTGAAGCTGGCAGGGATGCCGGGACAAGGCGGTCGCGCAGTATCGGCGGCTTCCGCGCCTGGGGATCAAGGTGGCGTCCGGCGAAAGCCGTTGGTGTTCCGCCAAGCCATGTTCCGACACAGACGTCACCGAGAGCAGGGCCGTATCAGTGTTGCGCAGGCTGGTCAGTTGCGCTGGGCCGTCCAATAGCCCGCGCAGCGCGCATTGCCGGAATGACCGCTCCAGGTTCCACGACCTGATGGACCGACGAGCCTGCCGGATCCGGAAGCGTATTTCTCGTGCACGGTCACGGAGGCGCGGACGGCGCCGGATCGCGCCACGCGCCCCCTGAAATTCACCAGATTGGGATGAGTGACGATCCCGTTGATGATGTTGACGGAGAAACTGTATGTCGGATCGCAGGGACCGTATTGCGTGACGAACAGGAGACTCCAGGGGCCGTCATAGGCAGACCGCGCGTCGGCATTGGTAACGAGGAGCGAGCCCATGCCGGCGATTGCGAGTGCGAGCAGAAGCCGTTTCATGACATTATCTCCGAAGGTTGCGCTGGTAACAGCGTGAACATCGTAAATTACGGATCATTGGCGATATCATCCGCAGCGATATCCTGACGGGGACAGATGTAGGCTGGCTTCCACAGGCGGTCCCGTAAAATCCCGTTAGGCCACCTCACTATGGCGTTACAGCGGATAGCAGCGGCCTTGCGGGCCGCATTCTGGTGGCGCCATGGCAGAGAGAATGCGCACCCGCTGAGGGCAAGCCGGAGGATGTTGCTCGGTCAGTCTACTGACGAAAAGCCCGGCTCTCGAACGCAAGACAATTGACCTTGGAATGGAGTTGCCGGCCCCCGCGGATGCGGCGGATGCAGGACAACACTGCTATCTTTTCAATTCTGCCGCGAGGACCGTGCGCCCATATACAGATGCATGGTGAACGGTCGCGCCCTGCATCCGCAGTCAGCAATCGATGACGCTGTGAGGATCTCAGGTTCCCGCGTCCGTGGCAGCATCCGCTTAGAGCCTCGAACCATAGGACATAGCATCATGGATTCCATTTCTCGTCGCCAAATGCTGGCAGCGACCGCTGCCGGGAGCCTCCTCACGACCACCGCTATCGCACAGGCTCAATCCGCAGACGCGGTCCCGCAGCCCCAGCGGCCGGGTCGCGGCGGCACCGATCCCGGTCCGCGAGATCTGACACGGGACCGGCAAAACCCGGATATGCTCGTACCGCCCTCGACCGATCACGGCAGCTTGCCGAACCTGCGCTTCTCGTTTTCCGATGCGCATATGCGGCTGGAGACAGGTGGCTGGACCCGCCAGGTGACCCGGCGCGAACTCGGCGTTGCCACGGCCCTTGCCGGCGTGAACATGCGGCTGAATGCCGGTGGCGTGCGCGAGATGCATTGGCACAAGGCTTCCGAATGGGCCTATATGCTTTACGGCAAAGCCCGCATTACGGCAGTCGATGCCAAAGGGCGTTACTTCATCGATGACGTCAGTACGGGCGACCTCTGGTTCTTTCCTTCCGGAGTTCCGCACTCCATCCAGGGCCTCGGTCCCGACGGTTGCGAGTTTCTCCTCGTCTTCGATGACGGCGATTTCGATGAAGACAACACCTTCATGATCGCCGACTGGCTCAAGCGCACACCGACCGAGGTGCTCGGCAAGAACTTTGGGGTGCCAGCTTCATTGTTCGACCAGACCCCTGAGGAAAGCCAGCGCTACATTTTCCCAGCTCCCTTGCCGGGCCCGCTCTCCTCGGACAACATTCCGGAAGCAACGCCCGTGCCGCAGAGCTTCAGTTCTCGGCTCATGGCGCAGGATCCGATCAAGACCGCGAGCGGGACGGTGCGGATCAGCGATTCCACCGTGTTCCCGATCAACACCACCACGGCCGCAGCACTGGTCGAGGTCAATCCGGGCGGATTGCGCGAGCTGCACTGGCATCCCAACGGCGACGAGTGGCTCTATGTCATCGAGGGGCAAGCACGCATGGGCGTGTTTGCAGGTCAGGGCCAGGCGCGCACCTTCGATCTCCGCGCCGGCGATGTCGGTTACGTGCCGGTCGCGATGGGCCACTATCTTGAGAATACAGGCCCTAGCCCGTTGCGATTCCTCGAAACGTTCAAGAGCCCTTACTTTGTCGACTTCTCCCTGGACACGTGGATGGCATTGACCCCGCCGCCGCTGGTGGATGCGCATCTTAAGCTCGATCGACAAGTGACGGATAAGCTACGCAAGACCAAGGCGCCGGTCGTGCCGGATTAGCCGCGGGTCGGTAGTCGTCGACACGCAGGTCATTGGAGGCATCGGCACACGGTCGCCCCATCGTCCCGCGCTGCGGCCATCTATCGACTACGCCGACGATAGACGGCCGTTCAGGACATGCGATACAGGGATTTCGCATTGTCGCGCAGGCGGAGCGGGAACGGCGGTGCTTCATCTGGTGGAGTAAGGACCTCGATGTAGACGCCGCTGTGTGCACCTGCGGCGTTTCGCAACGCTTGGTCGAGCTCGCCGCAAGTCGTCGCTCGCGCCGTCATCCAGCCGTCGCAACCTAATACCCGCGGCAGCTCGGCATATCGCCAGGATGGGACGTCGTTGTAGGCGATGGCAGGCTCCTTGGCGAGCAGCCGCTCGATGAGATAGCCGCCGTTGTTCAGCACGAAGATCACCGGTTTCAAACCGAGACGAGCAAACTGACTGATTTCCTGCACCGTGAATTGATGAGAACCTTCTCCGGTCACGAGCACCATGCGTCGGTGTGGGGCGGCGGCAGCGGCACCCAGCGCGGCCGGCGTTGCCCAGCCGATCGATCCCCACAGTCCCTGGTTATGGAAGCGCGCTCCCTGCGGCAGCCGCGCGAAAGCCAGCCCCATGGAGGCGGTGCCGGTCTCTGCGACGACGATGTCGTCAGGTCGTATGAACTTGCTCCAGCGTGAATATAGCGCGGCAGCCGTGATAGGATCGTCGCCACCGCCGCTTCCCGCGCCTAGCGAGTCGGCATGGGGCGGGGTGACGACATTGTTGTGCTTGCTCAGGCGCTTCGCAAGGGCGGCGAGCACATCGGCCATCTCGAGGCCGGAATGCGTGCGCCCCTGCAATGTGGTGTGGTGATGACCTATCGAAATAAGCCGCGCCGGATCCAGTTTGGCCGTGAAGGCGCCGGTGTTCAGGTCACTGAACAGCGTGCCGACGGCGAGCACAAGATCGCAGCTCTCGACAAACTGGCGCACGTTCTCGTTCATCAATCGGCCGGCATACATTCCGACATAAGCTGACTGGCTTTCGTCGAGCACGGATTTGTCGAGAAACATGGTGGCGAATGGCAAGCCGGATGCGTCGACAATCGCCTGCATTGTCTGCTGCAGGCCGGTACGCGCCACCAGGAGGCCTGGCAGGATGCACGCCGTCTTGGCCCGATCGATGCCTGACAGGATTGCATTCACAACCTTCTCGAGAAGGACGGGATCGCTTCCAGGAGCAGCAATAGGTTGAGCGCTTCCAAGCACGGGTCGATCGGCGAGATCGGCGGGGAAGGCCACGTAGACAGGTCGGAGGTGATAGAATGCCTCAAACAGAAGGCGTTCGGTCTCATATGCAGCATTCTGCGGCGTGATGACCGAGTGCGCGCAGACCACCGGTTCGCTCATCCGGCGGAACAGATCGAATTCACCGTTGCCCAGCGTATGGTGCAGCACGGAGCGCGCGGCTTGCGCAGACGTGGGCGGCATTCCGACCAGGTGGAAAACGGGGAGATGTTCGGCGTAGGCGCCGGCGATGCCGTTCAGCGCGCTGAGCTCGCCCACGCCATAGGTGGTGCAGACCGCGCCGGCGCCCTTGATCCGCGCATAGCCATCAGCGGCATAGGCGGCGTTGAGCTCGTTGCAGCACCCGATCCAACGCAGACCCGGTTCGCTGTACGTCGCATCGTTGAGCGGAAAGGAGAAGTCGCCCGGAACACCAAAGACGTCGGTGATGCCGACATCGCGCAGCCGTGAAAGGACATGCTGAATAACGGTTCTGGGCATCACGCGGTCTCGTCAACAGTCGCGACAAAATCGAACGGTGAACTCGACCTGTGAGCGGTCTCGAATACCCATCTCGCGCAGGGTTTGATCATCAAGCGCAGCGAGTGCGCGGACCGCTCGCCTGACTTCACGCTCGTTTTCCCACTGCGTCCACAATGAGGGCGTGCTTGAGAGGGAAGTATTGAAAGAAGACCTGTCCACATGAAACTCCACAACCTGCTCGCAGAAGTAAATGTGGTTTTCCTCTGTTACGGCACGATAACCCTGCGCGTAAATCTGGTTACATCGGCAATAATTGACCGTGCCGCGATCACAATTCACTCGGCGTTGAGCTTCCGGGGAAACTGCCGCTGGCAATCGAAGGTCGCCGATAAACTAAAAGAGAATCTGTGCTTGCGCCTGTGACGGCTGCGTGATCGCCGCAACAACCCGATCATCGAAAAGGTGACAGAATGTTCCTGTGGCATCTCTCCAGTGCTTTCAAATCCGAGCAGACGCAAGCGGCCCCTGCCGTTCTGCCATATAGCGGCCTGGCGTTGTGCCGAGCGCCTTCCTGAACATCGTGACGAAACTGCCCGCGCTCTCATAACCGAGATCCATGGCCACTTGCTGAATCGTTGCGCCGCTCGCCAGCCATTGCAGCGCGAGCACGATGTTGAGCTGCTGCCGCCAGCGGCCGAAGGTCATGCCGGTTTGTCGGGCAATCATGCGCGCCAGTGTTCGCTCGCTAAGCCCGGCGCGCTTGGCCCAGATCTCCATCGTCCCCTGGTCCGAAGGATCGGCCATCATCATGTCGACGATCTTGCGCAGCCGGCGATCCGTTGGCATCGGCAGATGCAACTTGCCCACCGGCGCCACCGCGACTTCGTCGAGCAGGAGGGCCACAAGGTGCGTCTCCATGCCACCCTCGGGATAAGCAATCGGGAAACTGGCAGACCGGACCAGAAGCTCCCGCAGGAGCGGCGTGACCGAGATCGTGCAGCAGTTTGCGGGCAGGTTCGGTGCGACGGCGGGATCGATAAACGCATTATAGCCTTCGATCTCGCCTGCCGCCTTGACGCTGTGCGATACGTCGCCCGGAATCCAGATTGCGCTTTGCGGCGGCACGATCCAAAGGCCGCCTTCCAGCTCGCAGGTCAGAACGCCGCGCAATGACAGCAGGAGCTGCGCCTTCCGGTGACTGTGAAAATCGAGCTCAACGCCGGTCGTGACCGTCGTGATGCCGTAGGTGATCACGGCGCGCGCCACCTCATCCGGGTCGACGAAGCCAGTTCGGTCGCTCAGATCGGTAAGGATTGGCATTCCAATCGATTCCAATTTCCGTGGAAGTGCATTGGCAGGAATTCAGAATATAATGTCAGAATTGGCTGATGTTGCCAATCGCGTGAAGGCCTATCCGTCCTAAGCCGTCATTGGCGCAAGCGCTGAACTCTTGGTGGATTTTGGATGAGCAAACAGATCGCCTCTGTCGCCGAACTTGAAGCGATCATCGGCAAGACGCCCCTGCCGATGACGCTCAAGGTGATTGATCATCTTGATGAAGGTGCGTTGCACTGGATCCGGCTTTCGCCGTTCAGCTTTACCGCCTTCGGTGACGCTTCGGGCATCGCGGTGACAATGGCGGGCGGAAAGTGCGGCTTCGCATCGGCCAGCGCGCACGAACTGCGGCTACCCACCGCGTTGCTCGATGATGCGGCACTCGCCCGGCCTGGTGTCGGGTTCGCCTCCCTGTTTCCGCTTCCAGGCATCACCGAGACGTTGCGAGTCAACGGAAGGGTGGCCGAGGTTCGGCACGACGAAATCTGTGTCGCGGTGGAGGAATGCTACGGTCATTGCGGCAAGGCTCTGATCCGCTCGGATTTCTGGACGGCTGCGCCGATCGCCGCGGCGCCATCGGATCTCTCGGCCTTCATCGCCGATTGCCGTTTCCTTGCGCTGGCCACCACGGACGCTCAAGGCCGCGCCGACCTCAGCCCGAAGGGCGATCCTGCCGGCATGATGGCGCATCTTGACGGCTCGCGGCTCTGGTTTGCCGATCGTCCGGGAAACCGTCGCGTCGATAGTTTTCGCAACATCATCGCTCAGCCCCGCGTCGCCGCCGCGCTGCTCATCCCTGGTTCGAGCCATATCGTGAGGTTGTCGGGGACAGCTCACATGACCGACGACGAAGCGATGCGCGCGCAATTCCGGGTGCAGGACAAGACGCCGGCGCTCGCCATAGGGATCGACGATCTCAGCGTCACGATGTCCGAAAGCCCCGCCCTCGTTCGAACGCATCTCTGGCCAATGTCCGGCCGCCCCGCCATCGACCCCGCGAAAGTCTTCACCGAGCACATCAAGCTCAACAAGGCCAGTGGATTGGGAGCCCGGCTTACGAGCGCTGCGTTGTCTGTTCCCGGTGCGACGGGCCTTCTGAAGAAGGGTCTGGAGCACGAATACAAAAATAATCTCTACTAGAGCGTTTTCGAGCGAAGTGGACACCGGTTCGCGTGAAGAAAACGCGTCAAAACAAGAATCTAGAGCGTCGGTTCTGATTCAATCTAGAGCATGATCCGGTCAAAGCAATTGCGAGCACAGTTCTACCTCTTAGGACGATCGGCCCCCGCGCACGGCTTCGACGCCATGCTCACCGGACGGCGGAATTGCAAACGCGAACATCGATAGTTGTACGTCAGGGGAGAATACGAAGGGTGTAGCGCCTATCTTGTTGGCGCCAAGACGGGCGTAGAAATCGACAGAACTTGGGCTCGAGTTGATCAGGATCACATTTCCTGCCATCTTTCTCGAAAGCTCTACTGCGGTAGCAAAAAGTCGTGTGCCAACGCCCCTTCGCGAATAGGCTGGATCGACAAAAATACTATCCAGGAGAGTTAGGCCTCCGATTCCCGTCGGTCTTACAGCCACATAGCCGTGCGAAACGCCGGCTTCGCTCTCGGCCACAAAGACCAGTCCAGCGGCAATAAGCGAAAGGTTGACCTTGAGTGCGGGCATGAAGCGGACGATCGCATCATCGTCGTACCCGTCATTCCTGGTCGCGCGAACTGCGATTTGCGAAAGCTCCTCGGCTTCGTCAACACGTGCAGGCCTAATGAGATTGTTTGTCATGATTGGTCCCTGCTCCAACATCACCCAAATGGCCGCCGCGGATCGAATTTCAAGGAGTGCAGGGGATGCAGCCAATTGCCGGTCCACGCAGCAAAGTCGCTGAGCGGGCATTTTTCAGCTCTGGGTTCAGGAGCCGACTTCGATCGAAGCCGCCGACGCGTTCATTCGGGACCAGCAGGCGACATCCGGAAGGGCGCGGCAAATCTGGCGATGTAGGCTCGTGTCACCGCCGTGACCATGACTATTTCGTCACTACCCGCCGGGTTGGCGTCACGGTGTTGGCCGGCGCCATTGGCGAGATCGAGAACGTCAGCCACGTATTCCAGCCGGCCGGGCGATTCTCCGCGGCAAATTCGCCATATCCCTTTAGGTTCAAATACCCCTGCACGTCGCCGACAGGAAATAGAAAGCCGATCTGAGGACCGACTCCCAATACGCGGGACCGGAAGCCTCCGAGGACGGGGTGCGCGCCGAAATCATCGGTGATCTGCTGATAACCATACCCGACCAAACCAACGAAAAGCTGCTTGGATAGAAACTGAGAGGCACCCCAATCCACGTGGAAGTCGATACCGTTCTGGTACTGCGTATCCTGATTCTTGAAATTGTAGGTGAAGCCCGCGACAGCAGAAAATTCATGCCCCGTCTGCGGATTGAAGTAGGTATAGCCGCCGCCGGCATCAACGGCGGCATGGCCGATGCCGAGATTGGCGAGGCGGGTCGGACTGTACGCCCCAACGGGAATATCTCCCGTCACATAGGCCATGAAATTGTGCACCCCGGCGTTCCACTTGAGAGTTGCCTGCGGGTAAAGATCGCCGACCGATGTGATTGAATCGGCAATACTGCCTGTGCGAGTCATCGCCAGCGGGCCGACTGCTGCCGTCAGCGTTCCGTCAAGATTTGCGCTGGAACGCCCGAACAGACCGATTACGCCGATGGCAAGTTGTCCGCCCAGCACTGGCGTTGCAAACGTGTAGGTGGGATTGAGTAGCACGAGATCGGCCTGCGCATTCAGACGAAGGTTCAGGTCGACGTTCACCGTAGCGGGGATCCTGCCGACCTGGATTTCCCGCGCGGCCGCCGTACGGCCAAAAGCGCTTACGCTGCTGTGATAGTAGACCTCGCCCATCGACCAGCCGGGGACCTGAGGGGTTGCTGCAAGGCTGCCGAAGCGGCCGGGAAGCCAATAAGAAACACCACCTTCGTCGGCGTGGACGGTTGCAGACGGAATGGATGTCATCGCCATTGCCATGGCGATGACTGAGTTTCTGAATCGGAAACGGATTCCGGGCCTTGTCTTGTCGCGCCTGTTGGACTGTCCCTTTTTCCGAAGATCAAGAAGCCACATATCACACCCCCGCCCTTTATGCGTATCGCGCAACGATCTTTGCTGCCCGCGTGATTTTTTTGGCGGTACAGCGCAAAGCCGGAACACTTCGGCTCAGGCCGGCCCACTCGGGGCCGGCCTGAGTTCAAGTTCTCAAGCCCCGACCTTCCTGGCGGCAGGAACCGTCCATGTGCCGTTGATGATGGAGGGGTCCGTTTCCTCAGGCCAGTACATGCGCAGCATGAGTATGAAATCTCCCTCAGGGGCGGGAAGCCAGTTTGACTCCTTGTCTTTGCCCGGGGAGTCCTTTTGAATGTAGAGCTCGACCGAGCCGTCCGCGTTTTCCTTCAGGTCTTCACGAGCGCTGATCGAGTAGCGGTTGATCGGATTCTTCACGAAGAAGTAGCTGCTATCGTACATCGTGAGCGACCAGAATCCCTCCACGGGAGGCAGGTGGCCTTTGGGAAACCGCATGACGTACTTGTTCGCACCGTTGTACTTCTGATCATTCGCATCCTTTTGCGAAACCGGGTACACCGCATCCTGCGGACGATTGGCGCCGAGTCCGATCGCGGTCACCAGGGCTCGCATCGGATAGTCGGTGCCGTAGATGCCGGTTTTTGTTGTGAAGGCAAAGCCATTCTCATCCCTGATGGCTTTGTTGATCTTGAACTGAAGCATGATCCTGTCGAACGAGACCTCCGGTAAGCGCTTCAGGAAGTCCGCCTTGAGCTTGCTCTCATCAAAATCCTGTCCGGGGACGATTCCGATTCGGGCAAATTTGGCGAGCTGAGGCGCGTCTGCTTCTGATGGCGGATTGGTCTTCATAAGCTCGCACAGCAGCTTGAAATACGACGCCGCGTCCATGCGATTGACCTGCTCGCGGACCGCGGTCTTCATGTCGATCGACGGATCGACTTTTCCCGCAGGTGGCGTGTACGGCTTGCCGTAAGCACTGAGCGGTACGAGTTTGCACTCATCCTGCAGCTTGTGGACGGCGGCGTAATCCTCCGGCGTGCCGGTGCAATAGATGCGGCCAAGCAGCCACACGATATTGGTGGGCGATTTGTACTCCTTCACGCCGGCTGGCAGCGTGCCCTTCCACCCGGGTCCGGTGATCGCGTAAGTCTGCGCCCCGGTGCCGGTGGTGCGCTTCCCTGGGACTTGAAACACCGTCGTCCAGCCGTCCAGCATCGGCATCAGGAAATAGCGCCCCTTCATGTCCGGGATGCCGAGGACCCACGGTTCTTTCCCGACGTCGAAGAAGGAGGTTGTGTAGAGAGTGTCCGCGTTCGGCGCGGTGACATCCCTGAACGAAGCGTCCGGATATTGGCGCAGCTTGATGATATGGCCCATCGGTCCCCGCGTTCCGACGGGTTCAGCAACATTGGTGATGACCCGGCGAGTCATCTCCATCGTCACCAACGGATAGCCGAAAATGTAGGCGTCGCTCGCGAGCCAGAAATCCTCCAAGCCTTGACCCACTCCGAGGAAAGAATCCTGGGCAAGGACTGATCGTGTTGCGGCCGCTCCTGCCAGCAGCCCCATTCCACCAAACGCAAGGGATCGACGGGTGATGTTCATCGTTTATCTCCTTCTTGAAACAAATACAAAGGACGGCTGATGACTTCAGATGTGGCTCTCATGCCATGAGGCTGACAGCGACTGACCAAATGACGAGGCGGTCGGGATGAATTGCGCGGGCGGCAGCTACGATGCCGCCAGTCAGCGCAGCTCAATAGCAAGGCGGATAAGGATAGTATCCGCACCGGGGCGCGTAGTACGGATAGGCCGCGGCTCCGGCCACAGCGGCCGCTCCCGCAAAGGCCGCGCCTCGGTAGAAAGCACCGCGCCAGGCCGTTCGGCGGGCGACGCCCGCAAAGGACAGCGGAGTGAAGGGGCGGCCGATGATGTCGATAAAAACCGATGCCGGTCCATCAGCTCCCACAAGATCGCCTTCGAGAATATCGACATCGAAAGTCAGCTTGTCGTCCTCAAGCTTGGGCGATTTCAGCACGACAACGGCGTCGATCACCGACGATCCGTCTTTCTTGAAACCGGAAACCGTAGCGTTCGGTGGATCTTTGGCGAAGTTGTCGCTGCCGTTGCCCCAATCCTCAACAATTCGCGTCGTGAGATCGTGACCGGCGGCCCGAACAGGTCGATCGGCAAACACGATGGCGTTCGGCGAAATTCCCGTCAGCACAAGCTTGCCGTCCTTCAAGCTCGCACCGCGCGAATTGAGGACGAAGAGGGACGGCACGACTTCCGGCTTTGCCTGGCCTATGGATTTCTCAAGCGGAATATGCGGCTTGCGTTCGGGTGCCGTTTGAGCAGAAAGTTCTTGGGGGCAGACCAGCAATCCGCCGGCGCAAAATGCGAATAGAGCAGCACGAAGTGTCATGGTTATTCTCTCCGTTGAAAGAGGGATTGTTTCTTTTCGGCCGGCTCCTATGGCTTTCAAAAATCGTCCGGCGCATCTTCTTCTGCGCCTTCAAAAAAGTGGCTCCCCAGCAGCCGGGCAATCGGCAAGCAGCTTGGCTAAGCATTTCGCGCCAATTCAGATCGCGAGTCTTGCCATTTCGCGCCAATCGTCCGGATCAGTTCAGCGGTCAGTCGCGCAAGTTCTTCTGCGAAGGCGTGCCCGCTCCTGCTTACGGGCAAGTTGCTGCTGTCTGTAAACAACGGGTTGAACTTTCATCAAACGCACGAAAGTGCGGCTGAAGCTGCTTGCATTCGTATAGCCGAGGAATTTTGCGATATCGGACAGGCGCTTGCTTGAGTCCACAAGCAAGCGGCAAGCGATACTCAAGCGAACTTCCGCAAGCATTGCGCTGTGGCTTGTGCCCATGCGACCGAGATGGCGCTGCAAGGTGCGCGTGCTGATTTTGCAGGCGCGAGCTGTGCTATCGAGAGTTGCGTCACCGTGTCGCAGTGACGCGATTATGGCCGCTCGGACCGCCTGAGATGAAGGCAAACGGACAGCTCTCATCGGTTTGTGTGAGGCGTGAAGCCCATGTTCCCTCAAGAGAAAAACCGATGCTTCGAGCTTACACGCATTTTCAGGACCAATCTGGCCATCAGCCGCCAAAATTTTTCGTCAAATGGAAATATTCGAGCGCCTTGCGCGCCATGCCGTGCCAGGCACGACCTGACAATCGACAAGGCAAGACAGTTGCCAGCCTGCCAGAGCGTTTTCGAGCGAAGTGGATACCGGTTCGCGTGAAGAAAACGCGTCAAAACAAGAATCTAGAGCTTCGGTTCTGATTCAATCAGAACCGAAAATGCTCTAGTCTGCGACCGCGGCAGACTTCTTGGGCAGGTAGTGATGACCGTTATTCCATTGACGCGTTGCCAATTTCTCATGCCATTTGCTGAGATTCATTCAGAGATCGGCGGACCCACCGAGGCGCTTCTCGCCAAATTTCGGCTCCCTACGTCTTTGGAGGAAAAAGCCGATCACTACGTGCTGCTGCTGCCGGCCGTTCGCTTTGCGACGGCCGCCCAGGAAAAGCAGGGGCTGTCGGAGATCGCCTTTCGCGCAGCCCAGAGGCTCTCATTCGATCATTTGAGCGATGCCATGCGAGTTCGAATCCGGCATTCGCCAACTCTGCTGGTTGCTCTTCAGCAGATGTGCAAGTGGGCGCCGGTCGAAGATACAAATCTGCGTCTATGGCTGGAGCCGTACGACGAAAGCGTGAAAATTTGCAGCAGGCTCATTGGAACGGAAGGTATTTCCCATCTTGAGATGTCCCAATGGCTTCAGAACATATTCGTCCTGCACATCGTTCGTCAGTTCGCGGGCGCGTACTGGACTCCAAGAGTGATCGCGTTTGAAGCCAATTATGTACCGAGCAAGGAAGTTCAATCGCATTGGCCGGATACACGCTTCATGTCAGGTCAGAAAGCCTCATGGATCGAGGTGCCGCTGCAATTCTTGAGCTATCCCAATCGCGCAGATGTTGTCCGGTCTAATTTGCACGAGACAGAGCGGCAGCCTTTCAGCAACGACGTCGTCAGCATTCTCAAGTTGACTTTACCATCGTATCTTGATGAAGGAGGCCCGGCGATAGTGCAGGCTGCCGAGATGGTTGGACTAAGCGTCAGGAGTCTGCAGCGGAAGCTCGCGCTGGCCGGGCTGACATACTCGGGCCTGCTTGAGCAGGTCCGCTTCAACAATGCGATGCAGCTTCTAAGCGATACCGAGAACAAGATCATCGACGTAGCATTCTCATCGGGCTATGCAGACCCTGCCCACTTTGCTCGCGCTTTCCGACGGATTTCCGGATTCACCCCGCGAGAGTTTCGGGAAAGGCCGAGGAGCGGACAGGCTGAGATCGACCTTCGCGCCTGCCAACTTGATGAAGGTCGTCTCTAGAGAAGATTTACGCCTTGGATGCTCCTCAATGTAGCGGCGCAGAATTTTCGGCTTTCAGGCTGATCTTGAAAGCTGGACTGTGCGCGACATTGATCTTCTCCGCTGGGACAGCCTTTGGCGCAAATGATGACGACGGCGCTATCAGCGCATCGATACCGGCGGTCTATCTTGACCTGAGAACAATCTACGCGCAGGTGCCGGCAGGATCGCTCACATTCGGCTTTGGACGTCCAACTCTGTTCAATGCGTTGCAAACGCTCGCAACACCGAACCGCGCGGCGTTTCCGACCGGCCTGCCAGCAGCGAAATCTCTCAACGTGGATTTTCCGTTGACGGTCGATGTCACGGACAGCGTCTCGCTATACGCAGGCGTCTCCGGCAGTTCGACGGAGTTCGGAGGCACTGGGTGGTCATCCTTTCAAGTCACAAGCTGGAACATCGGCTTCCAGGCGGATCTCTACCAGCAGAACGGCGGGACCTTCCCGACCGTGACGCTGCAATCGACGATCACACAGTCGATCCCCAATGGTCCGCTGGCCACAACCTCCTTCAACAACATTCTCGAATTCGACTATGCTCTTGATCCTGATGAGACCAAAGGCTTCCTCGCCGGTTTCCAGGACACGCGCACTGACGTCGGCACTACGCTCGTGAAGATCAACCCGAACACGATCGCCTATGTCGGCGGCTACTATCAATGGTCCAATAATTGGAAGTTCACCGGCCGTGTGGGCGTGCAGTCCTTCGAAGGGGCGCATCTTCTAGCCCTTGCGCCCGTTCAGCCCTTCACACAACCGATCGTGCGGCTCGATCTCGATCGCTTGGACGATAACGACAATCGGCTGTTTGGCGTCACAGCCGAAATCATGTGGGTGCCGAAGCCCGCCTATCAACTGACGGTCAGAACGCCTCTGTACGCAGTCCGCAACTAGCAGGCGCTCCTGCGCTTTGTTCGCTGGAGCATGGTCATGCCAATCGGCAAGGACATGCTTTTTCAATCCATGAGGGCCATTAATCCTTCATTCCGGTGATCGAGGTGCTGACCGCCCGTGGATCGCGGAGCGGCCAGCGGTCGCAATCGACCTGGGCCAGGAAATCGCCGACGATCCGGTTGTACTCCTCCGGCTCCTCGATGTTGATCGCATGCCCCGAATTCGGCATCACCGCGAGCGCGGCCGAAGGAATGCTCTGCTTCATGAGAATGCCCGGCAGCAGGCACGGCCAATCCTCATCGCCCGTGATGATCAACGTCGGCACGGTGATGCGCTTCATCTCCTCGATCAGCGAATAAAGCGAAGGCCTCTCCTTCTGCACCCCTTGCTGCGTGTTGGCCGATCCGACCGCCGAATGTTCGGCCAGCATGGTCTTGAACTCGGCGTGACCGCGCGGGTCCTTGTTCTGATATTGCACGCGTGTCGGCCCGTAGGCATAGCGCTCGGCGAACGCCGGCATGCCCTCGGCCCGGATCATGCCGGCGATCACGTCGGCTTCAGCGCGGAACGTCTCGCGCTTGTCGGGCTCGGTGCCGTAGCCGCAGCCGCCGATGCAAAGTGACAGCGCCCGCTCGGGATGACGCAGGCCGAAATGCAGGGTCGCAAAGCCGCCCATCGACAGGCCGACGATATGGGCCTGCTGCTCGCCGATATGATCGAGCACCGCGAGGATGTCGTCGGCCGCGCGTGCCTGCGAATAGGACAAGACCTGCTCCGGCACGTCGGACGGCGGGAAGCCGCGCGCGTTGAAGGCAATGCTGCGATAGCGCTTGCCGAAATGTCGCATCTGCAGCTCGTAGCTGCGCAGATCTCCGGCGAATTCATGAACGAAGATGACGGGACGGCCGGCTCCCGTTTCCTCGAAATAAAGGCGCACTCCGTCGTCCGTCGTCGCATAGGGCATGTTGATCTCCCGCCGTCAGATCTTAAGGATGTGAAAAGTTAGCCGTCGCCACGGGCTTGCTCCGCGGCAGGTAGGTGCCGTAGCCCTTGGCCCCGACCAGAACGCCATCGTCCACCACCACGCGTCCGCGCACCATGGTCAGCACCGGCCAGCCCGTGACCTCGAGCCCATCATAGGGCGTGTAATCAGCGCCATCATGGATAAGCTCGTGGCGGATCGTGACCTTGCGCTTCGGATCCCACAGCGCGATGTCGGCGTCAGATCCGACCGCAATCGTGCCCTTGCGCGGGTAGAGACCGTAGATCTTTGCGTGATTGGTCGCGCTGAACGCGACGAAATCGTTGAGGTCGATGCGGCCCTTCACCACGCCTTCCGAGAACAGGATCGGCAATCGTGTCGCCACGCCGGGAATGCCGTTCGGCACCCAGCGGAAGCTGGTACGGCCCTTGGGCACGAGCTTTCCCTGCGGGTCATCATAGCGGAACGGGCAATGGTCGGATGAGAAGACCGAGAACACCTTTTGCTGCAGGCCTTCCCAGCATGCCTGTTGGCTCGCGACGTCGCGTGGCGGCGGCGAGCACACATACTTGGCGCCTTCCATGTTGAGCTGTTCGAGATCGTTCTCGGTCAGAACCAGATATTGCGGACAGGTCTCGCCCAGCACGTTCAGCCCGCGTTGCCGAGCACGGCGGATTTCCTCCATCGCGTCGCGGTTCGACACATGCACGATCATGATCGGCACGTCGACGAGCTCGGCCAGCGAGATGGCGCGATGCGTGGCTTCGCGCTCGACTGGAATTGGCCGCGAGGTCGCATGGAAGCGCGGCGCGGTCTTGCCGGCGCGTTCGAGACGGTCGGTGAGGAAGCGGATGGCGTCGAAATTTTCCGCATGCACCATCAGCATGGCGCCCGTCTCGCGCGCAACCGACATGGTTTCGAGCAGTTCGCGGTCCGACAGCGCCAGCCCCTCATAGGTCATGAACACCTTGAGCGAGGTGTAGCCATCCTCCACCAGCGCCGGCAGCTCCTGGCCGAGCACCTGCTCGGTCGGGTCGGTGACGATGAGGTGAAAGGCGACATCGACATGACATTCGCCGTCCGCCAGCGCGTGGTAGCGCCGCAGTGCCTCGCGCAGCGTCTGGCCTTTCTCCTGCAGGCAGAACGGCAGCACGGTGGTGTTGCCGCCGAACGCCGCCGAGCGCGTGCCGCTGGCAAAGCCGTCGGCCATGACGATGCCGTCGCCTGATGGCTGGGCGAAATGCACGTGGCTGTCGATGCCGCCGGGCAGCACCAGGCGACCGGTGGCGTCAATGATCGTCTCCGCCGTGCCGAGATCGCGCCCCAAGGCCGCGATCTTGCCGTCCTGGATTCCGACGTCGCAGGCAAAGGTGTCGGCGGCGGTCGCAACGGTGCCGCCGCGGATGATGGTGTTGAACGGCATCAGTTGGACCCTCCTTCAGCGTCATGTCGCTTCCGATGCTCGATGACAGCGGCCAGCGGCTCCGCCAACCCAATGGTTGCCTTGGCATCGGGACGGCGGAACGTCCCGGCGACGGGCTTGCGCAGCTTCAGCACGGCGAGCGTCTCGGCCTGCCGCACCGCCGCGGCGATCGGATCGATCACCGGCACCGGAATGCGATGGCTGACCTTGGCAGCAAGGCCCGCCAGTGGCGCTCCGGAAAGAATGACGACATCGGCGCCATCCTGCTCGACGGCGCGGTTGGCGAGCGTCACCAGCATGTCTTCCTTCTCGGCCTGAACATCCGCAATGGATCGGAAGCCATCGTCGAGCGTCCGTATGCCGGCGCAACGCGCGCCGAGACCGTGCATGGCGACGCATTCCTGGTACCAGGGCGCGAGCGCGCGAGCGAACGTCACGATGGCAAATCGCTGACCGACCATGCAGGCGGTCAGCATCGCGGCTTCGGCCAGGCCCACGACTGGAATGTCAAACAGTTCGCGCGCCCCGAACAGGCCGGGATCGCCGAAGGCGGCAATGATCGCTGCATCGATACCGGTGCTGGCCTCGGCCAGCATTTCCAGCGCGATGGCGCCGCCGATCTGCGCTTCGGCCCGGGTTGCGATATAGGGCACGCCGCGGCTCGCCGTCATCGCCACCAGCTCGGTGCCGGGCGTGGCTACTTGCGCGCCGGCCGCATGGAGCAGGTCGGTCACCGCTGTCGTTGTGTTGGGATTGAGCAGCAGGATCTTCACGGCGCGGCCTTTCTCGTGATGCCGCGCATGTTGGGCCGGGCTTTCGCCGGGCCGGCATCATCCGTCTCGCCATCCAGCGTGGTGGCCATGATCTCGCCGGTGCGGCGGACATGGTGGCCAAGCAGCCGTCCGGCGCGGTCGGCGTCACCGGCTTTGAGCGCGGCCAGAATGTCCTGATGCTCGCGCACCGATTCATCCCATCGACCATGGACCGACAGGGCAAAGAAGCGCGCGCGTTCCACCCGCGCCAGCAAAATATCGTGCGTGGCCTTCAACACCGCGTTGCGGGCGAAGTCGACGATGGCGCTGTGAATCTGCTGGTTGGTCTCGAAATATTCGCGCAGCTCGCCGCGCTCGTGGTGCCATTCGATGCGCTCCTGTAGCGCCTCCAGTCGCTCAACGTCGCGCTCCACCATCCGCGTCGCGGCGAGCTCGGCGGCGCAGCGCTCGATCCCGCTCACCGCCTCGAACAGTTCGGTCAACTCTTCGCGCCGGAACGGCGCGACGACGGCGCTGCGGTTGAGCCGCAGTTCGACCAGACCTTCGGCCGCCAATTGCTTCAGGGCCTCGCGGAGCGGCGTGCGCGAGATGCCGAGCGCCTCGGACAGATCGGCTTCGAGCAATTGCTCGCCGGGCTGAAGATCGCCGCGCACGATCAGCGTGCGAAGCCGCGTCGCGGCCTGCTCATGCAGGCCGGTTCGCGGCACGCGCAGCCGCCGCCGTTGCAGCGCCGTCACGCCGCGGCGTGATTTGGGCGCTTTCCTGGTCTTGGTCGTTTTGGTCTCAGTCACGGTCAGTTTTCGTTCCGCTCATCGAATCTCCGCACCTTCGAGTGTCCTGGGAAGCGCGTCAATAAAATTGGCTGTGGCCCTCGATCGGGATTTGAAACAGGCTGCCCCAGCCGCGAACGCGCGACGGATCGACGCCGGTTGCAGCCAGGCACGCCCACAGGGTGACCGCGATCGAATCGAACACCGGGACACCAAGCTTCGCCTCGAGCCGCGCGGCGGCGTCCGCTCCGCGCATATTGGTGCAGACCACCGCGACCGCATCGCAGCCCTCGCGCGCGACCTCTTCGATCAGTGTCGCCACCTCGGTCTCCGGCACTTCGGCGAAGGAAAAATTGTCCTGCAGCGAAAGATGGCGCTCGGCGACGCAGTGCAGGCCTTCGGAAGCCCAGTTGGCGATGATCTTGTCCTGCACGTCGCGGCGATAGGGCGTCACCAGCCCGATGCGCTCCGCCTTGCGGCGCCGGAACAGGTCGCGGTAGGCGAGCACGGTGGTACAGGCCTTGATGCCGGTCGCGGCCGTGATGCGCTCGCACAGGCGTTCGTCACGCTCGAAGCCGAGCCAGCTCGCCGATGTTCCGTTCCAGGCAATGACGTCTACTTTCGCATGCGCCAGCAGCTCGGCGGCGCGCAGGATCTCGCTGTCGTCGAACTGGCGCAGCGCGGATTCGGACAGCGCGATTTCAGTCACTTTGAAGCGCGAGAAATGCGCCGAGACGTCAGCGATACCGGCCAGCATCGCATAGGTGATCGGCTCCAGCGCCGTGTTGGACGAAGGGGTCAGCATGCCGAGCCGGACCGGAGCAGTCATGTTGCAGCCTCAAAGATACGCGGCCATCGGCCGATCCGTCCTATCTACACCGGCAATTTGCGGCTGTAGTCGATCAGCGTCGAGCAGATCAACAGCGCAACGCCGGCCGCGGCGAAGAACATCAGGGCCAGGAAGTAGGAGCCGGTGGCCTGGACGATCAGGCCGACGATCAGCGGCGTCATGATGCCCGCAATGTTGCCGCCGAGATTCATGCAGCCACCAAGAAAGCCCGATTTGTCGCGGCCCGCAAGCGCGGAAGGAATGGCCCAGTACATCCCGCACCAGCGCAGGAAGAACAGCGTGGAGGACAGCAGCACCACGACCGTGACCGGATCGCGCACATAGGCCACCAGGAAAATCGACACGGTCGCCATGACGGCGGCAATGCCGAACAAGGTGCGGAATACCAGGTTCGGCGCACCGCCGCGGCTGCGCCAGGTGTCGCCGATCCACCCGCCGACCAACTCGCCGACGAAGCCTGCGAAGAAGATGATGAAGGATGCGCCGCCGAGCACCTTGATGTCGAAATTGTGCACCTTGAACAGATAGGTCGGCATCCACGTCAGCAGGCCATAGAAGGTGGTGTTGAAGAACATCCAGCCCAGGCACATGCACCAGACCGAACGGAAGCGGAAATAGGCCATCCAGCTTCCGCCGGAGGAGGGCGGCGTGGCGGCGTCTTCCAGCGCGTGCGCCTGTTCGAGGTAGCGGGCTTCGGCTTCATTGACCGAGGGGTGCTCGCGCGGTTCGTTGCGGATGTAGTACCAGGCCCACAGGCCGCACAGCATCGTGCCGACGCCGGCGATGACAAAGGCAGTGCGCCAGGAATCGAAGGCCGCGATCAGCCACGCGATCACGATCGAGCCGAGCGCGGCGCCGAGCGGCGCACCTCCGTCGAGCAGCGTCGCGCCACGCCCGCGCTCGTTCTGCGTCATCCAGATGGCGTTGAGCTTGCCGCCCGCCGGATAGATCGGCGCTTCCGATGCGCCCAGCCCAAGCCGGGTCAGCAGCAACACCCACCAGTTGGTAGCCACTGCCGCGATCGCCTGGAAGGCACCCCAGAAGATCGTCGCTAGGGCGATCACGATCCGCGGCTTGTAATGGTCGGCGAGCAGGCCGCCGGGAATCTGCATGGCGGCGTAGGTCCAGAAGAACGAGCTCAGGATCAGGCCCTGCATCGCCGGATCAATGTCGAACTCCTTGGAGATCAGCGGCATCGCCACCGAGAGCGAGGCGCGATCGATGTAGTTGATCGAGATCAGGAACAGCATCAGCAGGAAGATGTTCCAGCGCACACCGGTCGGTCTGACGGCGCCTGTCGCTCCGATGGCGGACACCTGCTCGCTCATTGCTCCCTCCCATGCCGGCAGACTTCCAGCGAGCGTCTCCATTGACGTTCATTCGTCCCCTGACGTGGCCAAGTCTGGTCCAGTCGAAGATGAGCGGCAACAACATTTTGTATGCTGCATGCAATACGACATATCATACTGATATATATAATATTTCAATATCGTTGTTACCTGCGGTGCTGAAATTTTATCGCGGAGCTGATTACGAATTGGGCGGCCGGCGGGGCCTGACCAAATGAGATTGCGTATTTCAATTTTGCTGTATAGATTTGAATATAGTTAAAAAATACATGAGATCGCTGAACCGGATGCTCTGACAACTTCCAAGGCAAGGCATGGAGATCAAGCAGAACTTCGTTGTATCGCAACCTTTCCCCACGGTGTGGACGTTCTTCTACGACGTTCCGAGCGTCGCCGCGTGCCTGCCTGGAGCAGAATATCTCGGTACGAAGGACGACGGCTCGATCAGTGGAAAGGTCTCCGCCAAAGTGGGCCCATTCCAGGCGAGCTTCGAAGGCGAAGCAAAGGTCAAATACGACGAAGAGGCAAAGAAGGTCGAGTTCGAGGGGAAGGGCGTCGACAGGAAAGGCGCCAGCCGCGGCAAAATGTCGATGCTGTGCACGCTTGTTCCTGAGGGAAGCGCCACTCGCGTTGACGTCCTCGCCGACGTCCAGCTCTCCGGAACCATCGCTCAGTTTGGAAGAACCGGGCTCATCACCGAGATCGCCAATCAGCTTGTCCGTGAATTTGTGAGAAATGCCGAGACCGAACTCGGCGCCAGAAGCGCCGCGGCGGCAGCCGAAGCAGGCAGTCCTCAGGCGGATTCATTGACGAAGTCGGCCCCGCAATTCGCGCCTGGTTCGGGAGCGGTCAAGCCGCTCAACACCACCTCGCTGCTTCTTGCGGCTCTGAAAGGGTGGCTGAACTCGCTCTTCAAGAAGGCTGCGTAAGCCAATCAACGTAAGCAAAGGAATTCGCGCGATGAAGATCGTCGACTTGTCTCATCTGATGAATGTGCACACGCCCGGCTGGGTCGGATATGCCGGCAACAAGATGTACTACGCGCAAAATCTGCAGACGATCCACATCGTCGCGCAGCGGATCGATTCCGCGCTCCATGTCGGAACCCACATTGACGGTGCGATGCACGGCACGGATGGGATGGGCGACATGGCATCCTATCCGCTGGATTTCCTGGTTGGACCGGGCGCCGTCGTCGACGTGTCCAAGCACATGGAAGATTGGGCTGTCATCACTCCCGAAATGATCGAGAGTGCGCCGGTTGAAGTAAAGGACGGCGACATCCTTATCATTCACACTGGCTGGCACCGCTATTGGGAAGGCAAGCCGCAGCAGGACCTGGTGAAGTATTTCTGCATGCATCCCGGAGGGAAGCAGGAGCTTCTCGACTGGATGCTGAAGAAGAAGATCAAATGGTTCGGGATCGACTGCGGTTCCGGCGATCACGCGATGAACACCACAATCCGGCGCATGCGGCCTGACCTCGCAAAGCAGTTCGAGGCCAAGGTCGGAATGAGCTGCGACGAGTTCTTCGGAAAGAATTCGTACACGCACAAGCGTTCGGGGCGAAAAGTCGTCGAAGACTATTTTCCGTTTCACTCGCAGGCATTCCAGGAAGGGCTCATTCACGCTGAGAACGTCGGCGGCGACATCGAGCTGATGCTGAACAAGCGCGCCGTCATCGGCGCGTTTCCATGGCGTTATGAGGGGCTCGAGGCCTGCCCTTGCAGGATTGTTTGCTTTCAGGATGTGGAGGAGAACGTCGAGGCCGTCGGCGACGTGGCGAAGGCGATCTTTGGGCCGCGCCAGATTCCGTCGGGCATGATGTCAGGTGGCCCGGACGGCCGTTGACCGGTTGCGCGACAAGTGAGGCCGCCGGGACCGCCGCTATGGCGGATCCATGCGTCCGGCGGATGCTTCTACTTTGAACGTCTTGCTTGCTGGACGCGCTTCCGATGCGCGGCCTGTTTCGCCCGATTGCCGCACACCGCCATGCTGCACCACCTGCGCGCGCGGCTTCGGGTTCGATCGACAAACAAGAGCGTGCAGTCCGGCCCCTCGCACGCCTTCACGTAAGTGAAGTCTTCGGTGCAGACGAGGTCGGCCAGCGATCGCGCCAATGGGAGAAGCAGCGACTCCGGCGATTGCCAGCGCCGCTCGCGGCGCCAGACGAGGCCGGAAACCCCGCCATGGCCATGGTGCCGGTTGTTAGGCCGATCACGCACCACGACCTGGCCGAATTCGTCGTCGCGCGCCAGCATTTGATTAAGCGGTTCGAGTTGGCGCAGGGCATTCTGCCCAATGGGCTTACCCATATGTTTGTAGACAAAGGGTTTGAACCAGTCCCGCAGCGCGCGCGCTTGCGCCGCGATGGCGTCCAGCTCGCCGGGAAGGGCGCTCTTGCGAAAAGCGTTCAGCACCTCGTCCGGCACCAATCCGGCTTGTTTCAGCCACGCCAGAAGATCGTCTCCCGAGGCCAGCCACTCGACCTTGACATCCACCGGGACCGCAATGGAATTCAAGAAGTCCAGTCCCGGGTTATCGGCGATGAAGAAAGCTGGCGAGCGCTTGGTTGTCACAGGGGTCCCAGAGAAGCCGGCAATTATCGATAAGCCGGCAAGGCGAAATATAGCCGCTGGTAGCTTGTCTGCAATAACCTGCACAAACCCATTTAGATGCTCTTTGCACCTCGCGTGCTGCGGCGTTTCTGAGAATGAGCGGGCGTCGTTGCGGCAACGACGTCGCAGGAGACCAGGGCAGCTAATCTCTTCAGGCCTCGATGGATGTTGATCTTGACGAGCGGCGCAGACTGGCCTGTGACGTCGGACGCGCGGGCAATGCTCAGGCCGTTGAGCTTCACGAGGCGGATCACAATGGCTTGCGCGGGCTTCAGCCGGCCAAGCAAGTCGTCCATCGTGGCGGCACTTACCGCGGTCCCCTCGTGGTCCCCGATCGATATGTCTTCGTCGAGCGGGAGCGCGGCGAATCGAGACGCGTCACGTATGCGATCGATTCCCTTGTAGCGTGCAATCGCCCTGACCCAGGCCCCGAACGCTCTCGACGGAGCGTATGTGTGCCGTTTGGCATGGATCGCGAGAAGCGCATCCTGTCTTGCATCATCTGATACAGGATAGGGAAGCCGCCGTGCATAATAACGACGGAGCCAGACGTCTATTTCGCGGAGTAACTGCTCGTAGGCCCGGCTGTCACCATCCTGCGCGGCGACCATCAGACGACCCCATCGCTCGGAACGGCTATCCCAATTCGTGGACTGCAATGCGTTCTGCGCGCTTCGCGACGAACGTCCTGCGACGTCAAAGGACAGGAGCTTCTCGGCTGAACTCCGGGCGCGCTGCGTCAAGGCGGATGCAGCGCAATCGGTTATTCTATCGTGGATGGTGTCCATTGGAGAGGCTCCTCTCGACGCAATCAAGAAACGCGCTGGTTTCGAACGGCTTTCTGAGAAGACCGTAGGCGCTGGCGGCGATCGCCCCGTCGTCCACATCAACAATCGAACGGCACCTGGACACGCCCAGGAGTAGTTCGGCTGTTTCCGGCTCTGCACATCGCGACGGTCAATCCCGCCGTGCGGCACGCGAAAATTTCCCTGACGATCGGCGTTCCCTGTAACCAAACCAGTTCACCCAACGAAAGATGGTCACGTGAGACCGGTCAAGGTGGGCCGGAACAGCCATATCAAGAAGAAGTGACGTAACCGCCGACTGCGTAACAGACAAGTTACTATGCCTGAGAGGCGGGAACTTCATGTGGTCAAGTCAGCGCGGTTGGCATTCATCCGCAGCCGTTGTCAGGGAGACTCCAGCAGATGATCGACAAGACAGACGTCGCACGTCGCACTGTGCTTCGAGCAATTACCGCCGCTTCCGGTACCGTATTATCGCTCACGCTCTCGCAACGCGCCGCCGCCCAGCCTGTCGGCGAGGCCGCATCGGCCGCTTCCGATCAGTTTGAGACGGCGGAGATCGACACCGGCGACAACACCATTTTCATCAGGCGTTACGGTAAGGGATCCCCGCTGCTCATGGTGCATGGGTTTCCACGAACCAGCCTGATGTGGCGCTACGTAGCGCCGCAACTGGCGAGCAAGCACACGGTGATCTGCGTCGATCTGCGCGGCTATGGCCGCAGCGGCGTGCCGGCGTCCGCCGAGGATCACTACCCCTATTCAAAGCGAGCAATGGGGAACGAACTTGTAGCGGTGATGGACAAGCTTGGGTTCTCGAAGTTCGATCTGGTCGGACACGACCGTGGCGGCCGCGTTTCCTATCGCCTCGCGCTCGATCATCCTGAAAGGGTGCGGCGTCTCGCGGTGTTTGACGTCATCCCGATCTCGGAGGGATGGGCCCGCGCCAACGCAAAGTTCGCCACGACGTACTGGCCCTGGATTCTTCTGTGCCAGAAGGAGCCGCTTCCGGAAAAGTATCTTCTGGGCGCACCCGGTGCGGTATTCGACAATCCGTTTGGCCAGGGCTCCTTTGGTCCCGATGTCAGGGCAGCGTACATCGAAACGTATCGCGATCCGGCTCGCGTGCACGCGATCTGCGAGGAGTATCGCGCGGCTGCATCCCTGGATATCGAGCATGACAAGAAGGACAGGGAAGACTCGCGGCGTATCACATGCCCGATGCTGCATCTCTGGGCTGTCGGCGGACCGCTCGATACCTTCTACGGACAGGATGGTGGCCCATTGGGAATCTGGCGGAGGTGGGCCGACAATGTGCAGGGGCAGGCCATGAAAGGCGGCCACTTCTTTCCCGAAGAAAACCCCACGGACACAACCCAACTCCTGGACGCCTTTCTATCGGCTTGATGCGTCAAGGGCAGTCACGTGGGATTGAGCGGAATGAACTGGATCGACCACATCGGATGTAGTAGCCGGTCAAAACGTTGTCATCAGGTTACTAGTCTCCAAGCAGGCGGGAACTTCTCCATGGCCAAGGTTCATTACCGGAAGGCGGACGTCGACGGGTTCAAGGTATTCTATCGGGAGGCCGGGCCGGCCGATGCGACAGCACTGCTGCTGCTTCACGGATTCCCAACTTCCGGCCATATGTTCCGCGAATTGATCCCGGCGTTGTCGGATCGCTTTCGCGTCATAGCGCCGGATCTGCCCGGCTTCGGCCAATCCGACATGCCGTCTCGCGACAAGTTCTCCTACACGTTCGACCGATTGGCCGAAGTGATCGAGCGCTTCGCCGAAGTGATCGGGCTCACCCGCTTCGCAATCTACGTGTTCGACTACGGCGCCCCGACCGGCTTTCGATTGGCTGCTCGCCATCCCGAACGCATCACGGCGATCATCTCGCAAAACGGCAACGCCTATGAGGAGGGGCTGAGCGAGGGTTGGAATCCGATCCAGGCCTATTGGCAGGATCCCTCGCAAGCCAATCGCAACGCGCTCCGATCCTTCCTCGCGCCTGAGGCGACGATCTGGCAATATACGCACGGCGTGTCCGACACGTCCGCTGTGTCTCCGGACGGCTATTCACTCGACAACTTCTATTTGGCCCGCCCCGGCGCCGACGAGGTCCAGCTCGACCTGTTTGGCGACTACAAGAGCAACGTCGCACTCTACCCGGCCTTTCAGGAATACTTCCGCAAGCACAAGCCGCCGTTCCTGGCGGTATGGGGCAAGAACGATCCTTTCTTTCTGCCGCCGGGCGCGGAGGCGTTCAAGCGGGACATTCCGGGCGCGGAAGTCCGCTTCTTCGATACCGGGCATTTCGCACTTGAGACCCACTGCGAGGAGATCGCCGCAGCGATCCGCGGTTTTCTTTCGCGTTTGAAGTGAGCCGATAGATCGGCCGCCGCGGTGCGGCGCGAACAGCCCTCTCCCGAGAGTCGATGCGCGCGACTTTCTCGAGAAATTTGGCGGGCTCCAGAGCTCGCAGGACGTCGCCGAACCAATCGTTCGCGATCCATCCTGATACACATCGTTGTGAACCAGGAAGCTGCAGGTACTCGTAACGACGGGCACTACCGCGCGTAAGGGATGTCATGTAGTCACTCAAGGAGAGAAGTGCTCCACATGAAGACACCTTTCAACGTCGCCGAAAAGGGAGACGGGTCTTACCGACCGCTGGCTATCCTGCGCTGGGTCATGGTTGTCATCTTCGTGTCGTTTGGCATGCAGAAATTCACATTGCAGTCCGCGCAGGGCATCGTTCAATTCATCAGCAATAGTCCATTCATTTCGTGGTTGTCGGTATTTGGTCTCCGGGGAGAAGCGTATTTCCTCGGCGTTGCCGAGCTTGGTATCGCAGTGCTGCTTGCGGCAGGCGCGTTCAGCCCGATCTTGTCAGCCATTAGTTCGCTATTGGGCGTGATCACGTTCGCCATCACCTGGTCATTCTTCTTCACGACGCCGGGTGTCGTTGTCTGGAGTTGGTCGAGCGACCCGATGGCCTGGAACTTGACCGGCGAGTTCATATTCAAGGATATCGTCCTGCTCTGCGTCTGCCTCGTGTTGTTCCTCGCCTCCTTGCCGCGATCTTTCATCCGATCGCGCAGCATGTGAATCAAAAGTCGCGACGACGCCGTAGGGTGGGCAAAGCGAAGCGTGCCCACCATCGCGAGCACGGCACTGGATGGTGGGCACGGCGCAAGTGCGCCTTTGCCCACCCTACACCTCTACAACCGCTTGCTCGCGCCACGACAAGCATCTGTGGTTATGGGACTCTGCTTTCGCCGGGACGACGGTCGTAGGATGGGTAGAGCGCAGCGAAACCCATCATTCGCGCCGCTCGCTTCATCGCGATGGGTTTCGCTGCGCTCTACCCATCCTACGGCGCTATCGCGAGGACTTCCCCGCTTGCGCCGTCTCTTTCCCGAGCCGCCGCTGCAACACCGACCAATACGTTGCCGGCAGGAAGCGTTGCAGCAGGTCCATCAAGCGCGCGTCGCTGCCGATCAGGATGCGCGGCCGGTTGTTCTCGGCGCCTTCGATGATGGAGCGCGCGGCGGCAGTCGGTGTCGTCCGGGCTGCCGCATCGAACCATTCGATCGCCTGCGCGCGGCGCGCATTGTCTGACACGCCGGCGCCGGTGCGGGAATTGCGGACGATGTTGGTGGCGACGCCGCCCGGATGCACCACCGACAGCCGCACCGGGCTGCGTGCGGCGGCAAGCTCATGCCGCAGGCTTTCGGAGAAGCCGCGCACCGCAAATTTGGAGGCGCAATAGGCGGTCTGGCCGGGCGGTGCGACGATGCCGAAGATCGAGGAGACGTTGACGATATGCGCTTCGCGTTGCCGCGCAAGCTGCGGCAGGAACGCGCGCGTCACATGCACTGTGCCCCAGAAATTGATGTTGAACAGCCACTCCATCTGGGCCTGGTCGATCTCGTGGAACTGGCCGAGCAGGGTGACCCCGGCATTGTTGATGAGGATGTTGAGGGACGGATGCGCGCTGGTTGCGGCTTCCGCGAAATCCGCGATTTGATTGGCCTCGCCGACATCGACGCGATGCACCGTGACTTTCGGCGCGCCTGTTTTCGCAATCTCGGCGGCCACCGCGGCAAGGCCGGCCTCGTCGCGGTCGGCCAGCGCGAGATCGGCGCCGCGTGCGGCAAGCTCGAGCGCGAGCGCCCGGCCGATGCCGCTGGCGGCGCCCGTGACAGCCACCGCGCTTCCGGAGATCGCAGTCATTGCTTTCGGCTCCCAGGGATGAGGGACCTATCTGTAGCACAGGGTTCCGCAAGTATTTCGGGATTGGAACTGAACCAGTTCGGGGGGCAGGTTTTAACCCTCTTTACTTCACGAACGGAGGCGCCAATGGAACAAGCAAGGCCGCTTCGCGCAAGAGCGCTCGTCGTTGAAGACGACCCGATGCAGCGGCAGATGATCGGGCTCTTGCTGGAAGAGAGTGATTTCGATGTGATCGAATGCGCCAGCGCTGAAGCTGCGGAGGTGGTCTTGCAGCGCGACGGCGAGGACCTCGATCTGATGATGACCGATGTCGAGCTCGCCGGCTACAAGGACGGCGTTGAGCTCGCCCATATCGCCAAGCGCTGCAATCCCGCCCTCGGCGTCATCGTCACCTCGGGCAAGCCGCTTAGGCGGAAGCTGCCGGATGGCGCGAAATTCTGGTCGAAGCCTTGGGCGCCGCTGGATGTGATCCGCGAGGCGGAGCGGATGGTGCTGGCGCGGGTTGGCGGGCGCTAGGGCATAATCCGATGCGCGTTATGGGCTCCGATCGGGGGCGCAAAATCAAACGGCGGGCCGCAAGCCCGCCGGTTTGACCACCCCCGGTTTGAGCGCCCGGGCAGGGCGAGCGCGCGCCGCCGCCCGGGCTGAAAACAGTTACTTCTTGGCCTTCTTCTTCTTGGTGGCCTTCTTCGCCTTTTTCGCCTTCTTCGCTTTCTTAGCCATAGTATCCTCTCAGGGTTAAATGGATTGAAACGCGACACTGAGGCATGCTTGGCGGAGGGCCAACCTCGCAACATCCTCGGTTGAGAAGCTCAACAGATTCGCGGCGTGCTGCCGCGGGCTGTCACCTCACTGTCATCGTGTTATCCACAACTGTTACGCATTTTTACGCGATTTTTTTGCCGAACCTGCCAAGCTCCACCCCGCGCCACACGCTCTCGGCGTCATCGAACGGCCGGGCGGGTAAGGTTAATGCTGCGGAAATTCGATCTTCATTGTTTCAAAACCAAAGCACCGAGTAGGCGATCGAATTGAGATTCCGTTAAGCCAGACGACGGCATGTTGCCGGCCGAAACAGAGCCGTCACGGGCGGCCCGTTCACCTTTGGGTAGGGGCAGGATGCACATCCTGGATTTGCGGTGCTGAGTGTTCCGACGCTGTGGACGGTGTCTGTCACCAACTTCTTCGCGCTCGGCCTGGTCTGGGTCTATGTGCTGCGCTGCTATCCCAAATTCGAGGCGGCGCGGTTCTGGACCGCCGCCGCGTTTGCGGCAACCGCCGGCGCCGCGGCTTCGATGCTGCGCGGCGTGGTCGACTTCCGCTTGCTGCTGATCGGCTGCAATGCGCTTCTGATCTTCGCGTGCTGGTTCGTCGTGATGGGCGTCCAGCGGTTCTACAATATCCCGATCTCCTGGCGCGCCCCCGCGCTCGGCACCGGCCTGACCTGCATCGGCCTCGCCTATTTCCAGTTCGTGCAGGACGACATGCCGATGCGGATCGCCATCTATTCCCTGGGACAGATCGTCCCGGCAGCGATCACGTTGCATTTGGTGATGATGCGGCGCGAAGACCAGAATCCCGGCGCCCGGCTGGCCGCCATCTGCAGCGTCCTTCTCATCATCGCCTATGCCGCTCGCTCCGCCCTCGCGCTGCTGCAGGTCGGGGGCGATCTCTCGATCGTCGACTTCAACGGACTTCAGGCAGCCCTGATCCTGATCGTGATATTCCTGTCGATGGCCTGGAACTTCGGCTTCCTGCTGATGGCGATCGACCGGCTGCGCAACGAGGTCGCCGATCTCGCGCTGCTCGATGACCTCACCGGGGTCGGCAACCGCCGCCACCTGCTGCAGCGATTGACCGAGGAATGCGCCCGCTCGGTGCGCAGCGGCGAGCCGTTTGCGCTGCTCGTGATCGACCTCGACGGCTTCAAGGGCATCAACGACACCCATGGCCATGCCGCCGGCGACGCCTGCCTGCAGCATTTCTCGCTGATGGCGCAGACGAGGTTGCGGCCGGCCGACATGCTGGCACGCAGCGGCGGCGACGAGTTCTGCATCGTGCTGCCGTCGTCCACGCTGGGCGAGGGGGCGATGATCGCCCGCCGCGTGCTGGAGGTGTGCCGGGCCGATGCGGCCGAATGCTCGGGCAAGGAGATCCCGATCGCGGTGTCGATCGGGGTCGCGCAATGGACCATGGAGATCGGCGCCTATCCGGACCGGCTGATCGCCGCCGCCGACCGGGCGCTCTATGAAGCCAAGAAGCGTGGCCGCGACGGCTACGCGATCTCCGAGCCGGCCCCGTCGCTGGTGCCCGAGATCGCCGACATGCCTGACATCGCGCGGCGCAAAACGGCGTGAAGCCGCCTCACGGGGGCTGATGCATGAACCTTCGCCTGCTTGCGGCGGCGCTCTGCACCGCCGCGCTCGTCACGTCGGTCTTCGCGCAGACGCCTGACCTTGCGGCGATCGCGCGATCCTCGGGCGCACCCGAAATCCCCGGTCTGAAGATGGTGTGGCTGGCGCCCTGGGGCGACGTCGCAAGATCCCATCCCTGGCGCAACATCATCGTGCACCAGACCGAGGGCCCGGCAGGCTCGGCCCGCGGCGGCGCACAGGCGCAATCGAAGAACCCGAGCCGGCGCGGCGTGATGGTGTGGGTCGAGACCGACGGCACGGTCTATTGGGCGGTCGACGAGAAGCTGGTGACGACCCATGGCGACGGCGCCAACCGCAACGACAACAAATATATCGACAACGGCGCGACCTATCACCAGGTCGTTGCCGGCAATTCGATCGGCGTCGAATTCGCCGGCAACTATCCCGACGTGACGCGCCCGCCCACCGAGGCGCAAGTCGCGGCGTGGCGGATCCTGGTGAAGGTGCTGCGCACCCGTTACAACATCCCGCTCGAACGCGTCTACGCCCACAACTGGATCGACTTCAAGGACGCCCGCTATTGCGAGGGCTGCGCCTTGGCGAAGATGGCTAAGGAGTGGGGCGAGTAGGCGGGAGTCGCGCGTTCAGCGGGTTCATGGCCGCAAAGAAAAAGCCGGCGTTGCCGCCGGCTTTGACCGAGTGATTTGTCTGGTGCCGTTAGTGCGCGGCTTCGAGCGCCGCTTCCTGCTTGGCGATCGTGCCCTTGACGGCCGATTGCACCTTCTCGAAAGCGCGGACCTCGATCTGCCGCACGCGTTCGCGCGACACGCCGAACTCGGCGGCGAGGTCTTCCAGCGTCATCGGCTCGTCCGCGAGGCGCCGCGCCTCGAAGATGCGGCGTTCGCGCGGGTTGAGCACGTTGATGGCGCCGGTCAAGGCCTGGCGGCGATGATCGAACTCTTCGCTCTCCGCCATCAGGGCTTCCGCGTTCGGCGCGGTGTCGACCAGCCAGTCCTGCCATTCGCCTGCTTCGCCGTCGTCGCGGATCGGCGCGTTGAGCGACGCGTCCCCGCCGAGACGGCGGTTCATGTCGATCACGTCCTGAGCCGTCACGCCAAGGCGGCTCGCAATCAGCTTCACCTGGTCGGGGTGAAGGTCACCCTCGTCCAATGCGGAGATCTTGCTCTTCGCCTTGCGAAGGTTGAAGAACAGCTTCTTCTGGTTCGCGGTCGTGCCCATTTTCACGAGCGACCAGGAACGCAGGATGTACTCTTGAATCGACGCCTTGATCCACCACATGGCGTAGGTGGCGAGACGGAAGCCCTTCTCGGGCTCGAACCGCTTCACCGCCTGCATCAGGCCGACATTGCCTTCCGAAACGACTTCGGATATCGGCAAGCCGTAGCCGCGATAGCCCATGGCGATCTTGGCCACGAGCCTGAGGTGGCTGGTGACGAGTTTATGTGCCGCGTCGCGATCGTCGTGCTCGCGCCAACGTTTGGCGAGCATATATTCCTCTTGCGGTTCCAGCATCGGGAACCGACGGATCTCGGCGAGGTATCTAGAAAGACCGGATTCTCCATTGAGAACCGGTAAAGTGGCTGTACGGGCCATACTTGCGCCCTCCAGTGGTTCAGGCCCCCGATAGCGGCGGGCCCGGCAGGCCGCCGCTGTGTTAAAGCCGGCCGGCTTGCGATGTTCCGCGTTGGATATTCAACGCAGGTGCAACAATACACCCAATGGGCCCTGATAGGGAAGGATTGCTGACGTCACGTCCCCGTGTGGCTGGTATAACCTATTGTCATATCAGCCCTTTTTCAAGGGGTGCGTCATAGCGCCACCTCCCAGGGCGCATTTCAGGAGAAGCAAATCCTCCGGCAAAGGCGCTTCCCAATGCAAAATTTCCCCGGTCCTGGGATGCTCGATGGTAAGAAGGTACGCGTGGAGCGCCTGGCGGCCGAGGGCGGCCAGCGCGGCTTGCGCCTCGAGCCCCAGTTGGCTGGCCTTGGTCTTGAAATGCGGGCCGTAGACCGAATCGCCTAGCAAGGGATGGCCGATATGGGCGAGGTGCACCCGGATCTGATGGGTGCGTCCGGTCTCGAGCCGGCAGGCCAGCAGGGAGGCGACCGGCTTGCCGGCCTGCCCCTGAAATACGTCCTGTAGCTCCCAATGGGTGATCGCCTCGCGACCGCCTTCGCGCACCGCCATCTTCTCGCGCGCATGCGGATGACGGTCGATCGGCGCGTCGATGGTGCCGCGCTGGCGGTTCGGCACACCCCAGATGAAGGCCATATAGCCGCGCTCCATCTCCCCGGTGCGGCCATGGTCGGCAAATTGCGCGGTCAGCGACTGGTGGGCCTGGTCGTTCTTGGCGACCACCATCAAGCCGGTGGTGTCCTTGTCCAGCCGATGCACGATCCCCGGACGCCGCACGCCGCCGATGCCGGAAAGGCTTGCGCCGCAATGGGCGATCAGGGCGTTGACCAGCGTGCCGCTCTCATGGCCGGCGGCGGGATGCACCACGAGGCCGGCCGGCTTGTCGATGACGATGAGGTCGTCGTCTTCATAGACGATATCGAGTGCGATATCCTCGCCCTTGGGCTCCGGCGGCACCGCTTCCGGAACGTCGACCTCCACCGTGTCGCCTTCGGCGACGTGAAAAGCAGGGTCGCGGACGGGGGCGTCCTTCACGGTGACGGAACCGGCGAGGATCAGCGCCTTCAGCCGCGAGCGCGACAATTCCGGCAAGCGCGCGGCGAGGACACGGTCGAGCCGCGGCGACCCCTCATCGCCCTGAACGACGACGGCCAACCTGTGGGCGCCAGGGGGAGCGTGATCGGGCGACAAGCCCTGTTCCGCTTCGTATGTGCTTACCTTTTCCGGCAAAACCGGTTTCCACTTTCCCCGATCATGTTTAAAGAGCCGCGCATGACCGAAACAACCTTTCCTGAACCGACCCAAGAGCAGGCCGCCCTGATCGCGCGGGTGCGGCGGATGATGCTGATCGCGGGCCTGACCTCGGCGCTCGCAGTCGCCGTGGTCCTCATCGCCGTCGGCTATCGCTTTTACCGCGGGGAGGGAAGCCCTGCCGCCACGACCGACATCACGGCGGCCCTGCCGAAGGGCGCCCGCATCGTGTCCACCGGCACCGCCGGCGACCGCCTGGTGGTGACCCTTGATATAGGCGGGGCCACCGAAATCCGCACCTTCGACGCAAAAACGCTGAAACCTTCAGGAAAACTGCGCTTCGTCAGCGAACCCTGAGCCAAGCTCGCTTGCAGTTTTCGGTTTTCGAGGCTATTGCCTGAGACCGCAACGCTCCCTTCGTCTAGCGGTTAGGACGCGGCCCTCTCAAGGCTGAAACAGGGGTTCGATTCCCCTAGGGAGCGCCACTTGACGCGCATCACCCGCTCCATTTGCGTGATGCGTCAAAGCGCCCGACGAGCCTCCAACTGGAGGCAAAAACAAATTATCAACGATTTCAAACCGCTCGGCAAACGATATACTCTGCTCGAAACGTTTCGGCCGGAACTACGGTTCAACGAGCGCGATTTCGTCGAGCGGCATAAGACGTTTTCCGAAGGTGATGATGTGCGGCATGCTCTGCTTCTCCGTTATGAAAGGTGAAGCGGAGAACAGAGCGCACCATGCCGCGCCGGAACAATTGCCTCCCTTGCTCAAGAAAAAATTTTTGGCGACGGCATGTTCTGGCGGTTAGCCGCCTGAGGGCATCTTCCGGTTGGCGGACCCCTGCCACTCTTCCGGTGCCCAGCCGCACTTCATGCAGAGACCTTCGAATCCTTCGAGTGCGCTTTGCCACTTGCATCCACAATCCGTCACAGGGCATGGAGCCGCGCGCTGCATCGGATATTCTTTATCGCAAATAACGCATCGTACCCGGCCATCGCCGACCGCGTAGGCCGTCGGCACATCACGCGCATAAGGTTCAGTGTTGCCCAACCCAGCTTCGTGACCGCATTCATGGCAAATGAAGCGTTCTTCGCCGCGTTCATGACCCATCAGCCACTTGAATTGGTTCTCCGTCAACTCAGGGATCAGGTGCCAGAGTTCGGTATAAAGACCGGTGCGCTCGCTGAAATCACTGTCGAATGAGAAGTCCGCCCACTTTCCGAGCGCCGCGAAGTGGAGCCGATCTTCCATCCAGCGGCGCCCCGGATAGAGCTCGCTGTAGTGCAGTTGAAGAATATCGATAATCGCAAGTGGTTCGATGTTCTGCCGATAGATGCCAAGATGAGATATCTTGTTGCGGCCACGCCGGATCTCTTCGTACTTGGCCTGGAAATCCTTTGACAACGTCGTCGAACAGAACATGTTGTGCACCCGGACGAGTTCTGAGGCCTCCAGCGTCGGAAAGTCTGTGAAATCCCACACGCCATTTTCGCCGTCGCTCGGCTTGATGTCCGTCCGTTTCAAAAGAAGATACGGGCTAACCGCGCAGATGCGAGCCTTCAGGCCGATCTCCTGGCTCTGCTGGATGAGCGTAAAGATACTTTGAAGATCGCTTTGTGCAGCGGCTATGTATTTCTCCCATCCCGCCTGGGCGTCGTTAGCTTCGTCCCCTTCCAGTGCTTCCGAGGCCCAATGGCCGTACTTGGCCCATTCGGTGATGATGCCCGTCACATCACCCCACGCTTTGAAATACAGGCGCAGGCTAACGAGAAGAAGTTCGTCGGTTGTGGGAATGTTCTTGATCACGGAGGCCATCGTCTGAAGGAACGCTCGAAAATCGAACGATACGATGCGGGGAGTAAGGCTAACGACTGCCTAAGGACCCGGCCGAGATGTTCTTCTTGTGTGCGCCGTCCCAAAGCGTACTTCTCGCAAAAACCCAGCGAAATCCACATCTTTCAACCGTGGCTAGTGGGGTCATCCCCAACAACCCAGCTTGACGGATGCCAAGGCTTCGGGTCCGCTAGTTCCAGCCGCTCACGGTCTTAATGGCCCAGCGCCGCCTCGGGTCCCCTATTTTTCCGCGATAAACCATGCCGAATTATACGCTGAACTTTGCGCCCATTTCACTGACCGGAGAAACAACGGTTTTCGTAGGCATGCAGCCCTACAGTAAAGAGACGCTAACCGATCTGCGCCGGGAATACCATGATACCCACGTTTTCCGCCGCCGCGGCAGAGATGATGTCATCCTGGATATCCCGGTCGCGCCTAGCGCCAAGCCTCTTGGTAATCTTCAGGAGAAAGTGAACCTCGCGGAGGCGAGAGAGCACTGGCCACAGCTCCTGTCAGCCGCGCTGATGCGCGCCTTCGCCGGAGCGCGTGACATTATCTCGGACTATCCGGTGACTGTTCTCGGCTCGGCGGCGCGTGGCCTCATACAGCATTCTGACCTTCCAGTGTGGATTGAGCGCCGGACCGCACTGCAATTCGATACGCGCACACACCATCTGGCGGGAGGCCGGCGTGTTGTGGGCATCGTGTGCGAGAGCAGAACTCGTAACCTGATTAGCGGTTCGTGCGCCGATCTTCTGGCGCTGGGCGTGCCGCTCCTCGGCCGTTATGTGCAGGTCGAAAACGCCCGCGATGACAATCGGCTTGTGCCGCGGCGCAATTTGATCGGTCGCGTCGTCGCTGTCGAGGACGACGTCTTGATTTTAGACGATCATGCCGAAGGGTATGACCGCATACCGGCATCGCAAGCCTTTCCTGAATCCCGCGCCAAAGCATTTGACGATATCGTCCGGCACATTCTTGGCGATAAGGCGGGGCCGGTGCTCGCTCACGCGGAGCAGATGGCGGAGCAGCTCAACACAGGGCCCGGCCGCAAAAGACAAATGGAAGAGGCTCTGGGGTTCCTCCGCGACAAGGCAGGACTGGAGGCAACGCCTGGTGTGCAAATCCGCATCGGTGCGATGATTGGCTCGCGTGACAGGGACTTCCCGCAAAGCGAAGTCATGCCAAAACCTGTTTTGGTGTTTGACCCCAGTAGTTCGCGAAAGGACGAGCGGAGCGAGCGGGGCTTAAAGACGAGCGGGCCTTACGATCAGCGAACGTTCTCGCCCAAAAAGCTCAATATAGCGGTGATCTGCCAGGCTAAGCACGAGGGCCAGGTCGATCGCTTCGTAGCGAAATTCCTTGACGGAATGCCGAACACCGTCTCCGGAAAGAACAACATCGCGCGCTATGGGGACGGCTTCATTCGGCGGTTTCATCTCGAAAAGCCGAAGGTTGCGTTCTTCACCACGCCGTCTGCTTCCGCAAGCGACTACGTTGAAGCGAGCCGGAAGGTGCTTCAACAGGCAGCAGACGAGGGATTTAAATGGAACTTGGCGCTTGTCCAGGTGGAAGAAGAGTTCAAAGAATTCGATGGGGACGATAACCCCTATTACGTGACGAAGGCTGTGCTGCTGAAGCGCGACGTTGCTGTGCAAAGTGTTCGTCTGGAAACCATGGGGTTGAGCGACGCGAACCTCGTATTCGCGATGAACCACATGAGCTTGGCGACTTATGCGAAACTCGGTGGTACACCTTGGCTCCTCGCGGCAAAACAGACCGTCGCACATGAATTAGTCATCGGCTTGGGTTCGCACACGGTGAGCGGGAGTCGAATTGGATCGCACAAGCGCTTCGTCGGCATCACGACGGTTTTCTCAAGCGATGGTAGCTACCTTCTCAGCGACAAAACAGCCGTTGTCCCGTTCGAGAAATACGCCGATGCGCTTTACGACACGCTGAAGCGCGCGATAACGCTGGTACGGAAGCAGGACAACTGGCGCAGCACAGATAAAGTGCGCTTGGTGTTCCACATGTTCAAACCGCCTAAGGATACCGAAGCTGACGCTATCAAGCGAACCGTGGACGATTTGGGGCTCGAGGACGTCACGTTTGCTTTCGTGCATGTAGCATCGGACAATCCTTACATCGTATTCGACAACGGCCAGCCTGGTATCGGCTTCCGTGATCCTAAAAAAGGCGTTCTCGGACCATCGCGCGGCCTCCACATCAAGCTCGGCGACTATGAATCGCTCGTTGTGTTTTCAGGAGCGTCTGAGCTGAAGCAAGCGAGTGATGGTATGCCGCGCCCCAGCTTGCTTAAATTGCACCGGCATTCCACGTTCAAGGATATGACGTATCTCGCACGTCAGGCCTTTGAGTTCTCGGGGCATTCGTGGCGCATGCTCGCACCTGAACCGTTTCCAATCACCATACGCTATTCGGACCTCATCGCGGAGCGGCTCACGGGTCTTGCAAATGTTCCGAACTGGGATGCCGAAGCCGTTCAATTCGGTCAGATTGGTCGGACCCTATGGTTCCTTTGACGCCGCCAACCCTTCAGGAGGTTCGGCGAAGCCTGCTTGCCGAAGTGGATCAGGCGCGAGAGCTGAACTGCCACGTCGAGGCCTTCCGTGCATGGGCCTTGGACCGGACGGACGCCCTTCGGTCGGCAGTCCAGAAGGCCGTATCCTTCACGGGTCAAGCGCGCCACCCGGAGCATGTCGCCGCTCTGGGCTTCGGCGCGATTGCAGGGTTGCTCGAAGAACAGCAAAAGAAAATTTTGCGCGAAGAACTTGAGCACTTGAGGGGCCGTGCGTTCTTTGTCGCAGGCAGGCCGCGACGCTTCGAGGTAGATGGTATCGCTTTGCTCGGCGTCGCGTTCGGCGCAAAGTCAGAACAATCGTCCAATGACGAGAAGTGGTGTCAGGACATTCTTGCCAGATCTCTCAGCGAACTCGCGAGCGACCCGTGGCATCAAGGCCTTGCGCGATTGGCACTGGTCGTTTTAGGCGATGACAATCTTAGCGTCCGCCCCGCTGAACTAGCTGTTGTTGCTGCCGCAAAGGGGTTGGGCTTGTCGTCGCAAGCGGTCGATGAGGAGGCATGGTTGGCGACTGTGCAATCTTGCCCTCTGGAAAATGTGTCGGGGCTCGACGCGGTTCGGCTGGCGGCATTCGATATCCTTTCGGCGCGTCTTGGACAGGTGCGGCTTGCTTCTCCGACCAGAGAAGATCTCGTTGCGCTACTGCGAAACGTCGCGCGTGCGTTCAAGCGCTGGCCGTACGAGGAAAAGCCACGAACGCCGCGATCCGCTGTCGCGCGTTGGGACGTTGAAAATGAATACCATGTCCAAAGTTTACTGTGGGCGATCCTCGCGCCCGTATTTTCGGACGTAGATGACGAAGAGAATCTGCCCTCGATTGGTCACGCGCACCCACGGGCCGACCTTGCTGTGCTGTCTTTGAGAACGTTGGTCGAAGTAAAATACATCCGTCAGCCGGGCCAGGTCGGTTTTAAGGCCGTGATTGATGAAATTGCCTCGGACACGGGGTTGTATCTTAGCCGATCAAAAGAGTTCGATACCATCGTTGCCGTCGTATGGGATGATTGCGCGCAAACGGAGCAACATCACGAGCTGCAAACGGGGATTGAGCAACTCAAGGGGGTAAGCGCGGCTATTATCCTCTCACGCCCGTCGCACATGAAGCGGAACGGTCAGGCATAACGGTTCAACTCGATCTTTTCTTCCTAACGAAAATTCCGTGCCTTCACCTTCAGCGTGTCGATATGAAGGTCCGGCTCATACATGTCCCGCCGCCGGATGATAGGCGGTCTGGGTTTGCGGCTATCCGGCCCGCTGCCGCCGCCTTTTACGTCGTCTCCTCGTCCATTCTGTAACGGGAACGCGCCGTCGAGCCCCGACACCTTCTTGAGATCGGCGGTGCGGTCGGCAACGTCCTCCACAATGAGATGAATGACGCCGTTCGCCTTCTGCACCTTGCGGCGGCATCCGAGCATGGATGCGCTTAAGATCGCGCGGCGGCATTTGGCGAACACCGATGGCCAGACGATAAGATCGGCATTGGCGCTTTCGTCTTCGAGGGTGATGAACATGACGCCTTTGGCGGAGCCTGGCATCTGCCAGACGAGAACGAGGCCTGCAATGGCAATCCGAGTCGCCCGCCCGCCTGAGCTTGAAATGATCACTTCATCTCCTCCAGCAGCTTCCGCGCCTCACCCAGCAACGCCCGTATCTCCCTTCGCTCGGCGATCGCATCCCTGGTGAACAGGCCGTGCTTGCGCGCGTTCTGGTTTGCCGTTGGCGCGCCGGATCCCTGTGCGCCGCCGTGCATGCGGCAGCGCTTTTTGCCGTGCACCGCCGGCGAGCGGCACGCGCCGCCGCAACGGGTTTTGGCGCCACAACGTGGGCTCGCCAGCATCGGGCCGGTATGTCTGATGTGATCGCTCATGGCTGTGCGTCCCGCTTGGCATCAGCGGAAGCTTGCCCTCGCTTGGAGCCCGCGGCCTTCGGCGCCTTCCGCGCCGCGGAGGCCCGGTTCTTGTCCGAAACGATCACGTTCGCATGCTGCGTGACGTTGCCGACAATGGCCTTGCCGCCGTCCTCCACCTTCACGTTCTGCACGGTGATGGCGGGCTCGCCATGGCTCCGGTAGCGGTTGAGTGCCTCGATCTGGGCGGGAAACGTGCGGGCGAGCCTGCCCAACGCGCGCGCGGCGCTGTCGTGCTGGGCGAGGTCGTCGGCATTGGCGAGGTGATGGGCACATCGCATCGCCAT
>NZ_JAQMIL010000029.1:0-101773 GCF_029990105.1 Bradyrhizobium sp. Arg237L
ACATATGGATGCAAGCGATCCGATCACCTCAAAAGCTCTTGTGCCACGGGGGCCGTCCACATATGGGTCCCGCTTTCGCGGGGACGACAATCGTAGGATGGGTAGAGCGCAGCGAAACCCATCATTCGCGCCGCTTGCTCCATGGCGATGGGTTTCGCTGCGCTCTCCCCGTCCCACGGACTGCGGACACAGCGCTGCACTTTGAAAGTGTTCTAATTGCCTCGGCAACGGTTGAGAGGCAGATAGACTCAAGGTTCGCTGGCCGGCTCCAGGCAAAGGACGTGACGCACATTTATCATCGCATCTTCGATCAGTTCCGCGTCCTCGATTCCGAGGGTGCATCAAGGGAGGACGACTTCGCGGAGACCGCGCGATGGCTCGAATTTCCCGGCTGCTTGTTCCAGCGAAACAATTTCATCCTTGATCGCATCATACGCAGCGAAGGCGTGATCAAGGCCGGATTGTTCGCCACCATCGTGTTGAAGGGCTCGGGGCAGGGAGGTCCGCACCGCGATGTCACGCGGTTCCGCTACTCGGAAAATTCGATTGTCGTGATGGCCTTGCGAAAGCCGCAGCTCTGGACCGGCGAGACGTCCGGCGGCGGGCGCATGTTCGCCGCTGGCCTGGCGTTTCCCAAGGCATCGATCGATCGCCTCGGCCTGCAGCGCGAGTTCCTCGAGCTGTTTTCCTCGGCGGAATCGGATGAATTCGTGGTCACGCTGAAGGCGCCGCCACGCATTCTTGCGATGGCAACCGAAATGCTGTCTCCGACACTGGATGGACGCGCCGAAGAGCTGCTGCTGTCCGCGCATGCCATGGAGATCCTCGCGCGGGTCATATCGATCGCGGGCAAGCGCGCGAGCATGGAGATGGCGGGCGATCACAAGCAGCGGCGGCTGCGCGCGATCCGCGATGCGATCGACGCGGATCTGCGGCGTCCGTGGAAAGTTTCCCAATTGGCGCGCGAGGCAGGCATCAGCCGCCGCTCCTTCAACACCCACTTTCGACGGGCGTTTGGCGTCAGCGCCTCCGAATATCTGCGGACGCGTCGGCTCGAATCGGCGCGCGATGCGATCATCGAGCAGGGCGTATCGATCAACGAGGCGGCCTATCTCGCGGGTTATGGTAACCCCGCCAACTTCGCGACCGCGTTTCGCAAGCACTTCGGATATGCCCCCAGTCGCTGCCGTCCACCGAATTAGAATAAGAATAATTCTACACAGCGGGCCAGACGATCGCGACGTGTGCACCAATCTAGCGGAGCGTGTACTGCGACGGAACGTCTCGACGGAAGTCTGGAGCTTGTCGACAACAGATCAAAGAGTTTTTGCGCAATCGCAAAGGCGTGAGCTTCGCAATTCTTGCACTCAATCCCCTGAGTCTGCGGGCGTTCCGCGACGGGGGATGAAGCGATGGAATTCAAGCGAAAGAGCGAGTGGGGACTCGCCCTGATGACGATTTGTGGGATCGCCGCGGTGGCACTCACGGACACGCCGGCACTGGCGCAGAGTCCGTCCGGCGCGGAGCAGCCGAGATCGAACAGCGAATTGCCGCCGGTCACGGTCGATGCGCCACGCCAGCAGCGCAGCCGCGTGGCTCCGGTGCGATCGACGCGGGCGGCGCGATCCGGCCGCAACGTCGCGCGGCGGACGCCGGCTCCAGTGACGCAGGAAGCCGCCGCGCCGGGCGGAGCAGCGGGACGCTCGACCGGGGAGAGGGGCACTGGTCCGGTGGTCGGCTATCTCGCCAAGCAAAGCGTGAGCGCGACCAAGACGGACACGGCGATCCTGGAGACGCCGCAGTCGATTTCGATCGTCACCCAGGACCAGATCCAGGCGCAGGGCGCGCAGAACGTCGCGGAAGCCTTGCGCTATACGCCTGGTGTCACGGTGCAGAGTTTCGGCGCCAACGCCTTCTTCGACAATTTCAAGCTGAGGGGGTTCGATGCGCCCAGATATCTGGATGGCCTAAGGCTGCCGCAGGACAATACGACCTTCGCCGTGCCGCGGATCGAGACCTACGGATTGGAGCGGATCGAAGTGCTGAAGGGGCCCTCTTCGGTGGTCTATGGCCAGTCGGATCCGGGCGGTCTGCTCAACATGGTCAGCAGGCGGCCGACAGCCACGCCGCAATACACGATCGAGGGTACGTTCGGCTCATTCGATCGCTTCCAGGGCGCGTTCGACCTCGGCGGTCCGATCGACAAGAATGGCGAGTTCCTCTACCGCATCGTCGGGCTCGCACGCGACAGCAATACCCAGACCGACTTCGTGCAGGACAACAAGCTGTTCATCGCGCCGAGCTTCACCTGGGCCCCGACGACGGACACCAGCTTCACGCTGCTCTCGCAGTACCAGAAGGCCGACAACAGGGGTTACCAGCAATACGTGACGGGCCAGGTGTCGTTCCTGCCCAACCCGAACGGACACGTTCCATACAGCCGTTATCTCGGCGTGCCCGGGGCTGACGGCTACAATCTCGAGCAGTTCATGGTCGGTTATGCCTTCGAGCACCGCTTCGACAACAACCTGCAGTTCCGCCAGAATCTGCGCTACACGGACGTCACCAATGATCTCTCCTCGGTTCGGACGGAAGGCATGGCAACCGACCGTCTCGTCAACCGCAGCTATAACTATGTGAAGGCAAGCGCCGCCAACATCACCGTCGACAACCAGGTGCAGGCGGATTTCCTGACCGGACCGCTCGCCCACAAGGTGCTATTGGGCTTCGACTACTTCAATCTCTGGTCCCGCACCGACTATCGTTCCGCCGGCATCGCTCCGATCGATGCCTACGCTCCGGTATATAATACCGCGATTCCGTCCTTCGCATCATTGGCGCCATTCATCCTGCGCGACGACAAGCTGAGCCAGGCCGGTCTCTATTTGCAGGACCAGATCAAGCTCGACCGCTGGACGCTGACGCTGAGCGGACGCAATGACTGGGCCAGCACGGATTTCAAGAGCTTCGCAGTCTTTCCGCTCGCCGGCAGCTATTCCCGCGACGACCGGGCGCAGACCGGACGCGTCGGCCTCAACTATCTCTTCGATTTCGGACTGTCGCCCTATGTGAGCTATGCGACGTCGTTCACGCCGAACCTCGGCGCCGATCTCGCCGGCAATTCGTTCAGGCCGACGACCGGTGAGGGGACTGAAGCCGGCGTCAAATTCATGCCGAACGGATCGAACCTGATGCTGACGGCGGCCGTGTTCGAGATCAAGCAGCAGGACGTCCTCACCGCAAGCCCGATCAATCCGCTGTTCAACGTGCAGACCGATGCGCTACGCGTTCGCGGCTTCGAGTTTGAAGTGAAAGGCAACATCACCCGCGAACTGGAGATCGTCGGCGGCTACAGCCATCTCGATCCGAAGGTCTCGGCGAGCATTGCCGGATATGCCGGCAAATACATGATGAACACGGCCCAGGACCAGGCTTCGCTTTGGGGCAAGTACACCTGGTACGATGGTCCGGTTGCGGGTCTTGGGCTCGGGTTCGGCGTGCGCTATGTCGGTGAGACCTACGGGGACAGCTTCAACACGTTCGTCATCCCGGCCTATACGCTGTTCGATGCCGCGGTGAGCTACGATTTCGGCTATCTGCGGCCGGACTGGAAGGGATTGAAGGCGCAGGTCAACGTGACCAACCTGACCGACCATTTCTACGTCGCGTCGTGCTTGACCGGCTTGCCCTATTGCGGATTGGGGAATGGGCGTACGGTGCTCGGCACATTGAAATACAGTTGGAACTAGGAAGGCAAAGTGACGGCGGCGACCAGGTCTCTTCGGCGATGGGGTTTCGTCCACAAATGGACGAGCCTCATCTGCACGGTGTTCATGCTGCTCCTGTGCGTCACGGGGTTGCCGTTGATCTTTCATGAGGAGATCGACGACCTCCTGCACAGCCAGGTGAAGCCGGCGGAGGTGGCAGCGGACGCGCCGCTGGCCGATCTCGACCATCTGCTTGCCAATGCAATCGCCAATGCAGCGGGACAGGTCCCGCATTTCCTGATCTGGGACCGTGACGATCCGAACGCGATGTTCGTCAGCGTCGGGCCTTCGATCACGTCCGATCCGAGCAAGAACCTCTTGATCCGGATGGACGCGCATACGGGCGCCTATCTGGACGCGCCTGATGTCACCGGCCGCTTCACTTACATCATGCTCAAGCTGCATACGGACATGTTCGCAGGCCTGCCGGGCAAGCTCTTCCTTGGCCTGATGGGCATCCTGTTCTGCGTCGCCATCATCTCCGGCATCGTCGTCTATGCCCCCTCGATGCGGAAGCTGAGCTTCGGCACGTATCGCGCGGGCCGAACCCGCGTGGTGCGCTGGCTGGACGTCCATAACCTTGCCGGCATCCTTCTCGTTGCGTGGACGCTGGTGGTCGGCTTCACCGGCGTCATCAACACATGGGCCGATCTGGTCCTGAAGATGTGGCAGTATGGCCAGCTTGCTGAGATGACCGCGCAATATCGCGATCGCGCCCCGCCCGCGAAGCTGACGTCGGTCAATGCGGCGGTCGAGGTGGCGGCCCATGCGGTGCCGGGGATGACGCCTAGCTTCGTCGCGTTCCCCGGCTCGATCTTCAGCAGCAAGAGCCACTACACCGTGTTCCTGCGCGGCAATACGCCGCTCACCTCGCGCCTCTTGAAGCCGGCCCTGATCGACGCCGAGACCGGCACGCTCACCGATAGCCGCGACATGCCCTGGTACGTCTCGACGCTGTTCGTTTCCCAGCCGCTGCATTTCGGCGACTATGGCGGCATGCCGCTCAAGATCCTCTGGGCACTGCTCGACGTGCTTACGATCATTGTCCTCGTCACCGGGATCTATTTGTGGGTGCGGCGGCGAAGGGCAGGGGTCAGCGTCGATCGCGTGATCGCGCGCTCCTCCAGCATCGAAAGTCCCGCATTATCGTCCTGATGATGTCGCGCAAATCCATGCATCGTACGCTTCGGCAGATCTTCATCGCGCCCCTGCTGGTCGCGATCGTCAGCACGCTCGGCCTCGTCGGCGCGCTCGTGGGAGACGGCTGGTGGGATACCCTCGCATGGGTGACCCTGGCCGTCCCGGTTGTCCTCTACTCGCTCTTCATCTGGTGGCGAAAGCCGAATTGAGCGGCCGGCGCCTCAGACGATCTGCGTCGCCATGACAGACAACTTCATGGCCGCGGCGAGCACCTGCATGGCCTGGCTGACGTCGGCGCGGTTGCGCGCCGCGCCGAGGGAGACGCGGATCCCGCGCGGCGGCTTGTCGATGACGGCGAACGCATCTTCGCCGACAACGGCAAGCCCGTGACGCAGCAGATGCGAAAGCAGGTCCATCCGATTCCAGGATGGCGGTATCTCCAGCCAAAGGTGATGGCTTGCGGGACGGGATGCGAAAGCGATGCCCTTCAGGATACGGCCCGCCAGTTGCTGTCGTCCCTTGGCTTCGTTGCGTACCGCCTCGATGATCTCGTCGGCGATGCCGTTTCGAATCCAGTGGGTGACCAGCGCGACCATCAGGGGTGGTGACATCTGCATCGTCGCCTGCAATCCGCTGCGCATGGTCTGCGCTGCGATGGAATCAGGTGCCTGCAGATAGGCGACGCGCAGTCCTGGTGCGATGCATTTCGACATGCTGGCAGCGAAATAGCTCCGCTCGGGGATCAGGTTTGCGATCGGCGACGTCGACGGCTCGAGCGCACCATAGGCGTCGTCCTCGATCAGGAAAGTCCCTGCATGGCGGATGATTTCGGCGATGGCCTTGCGGCGCGCCGGACCCGCCGTCGCAGTCGTCGGGTTCTGCTGCGTCGGCACCAGATAGACGGCCTTGGGCTTGTGCTTGCGGCATGCGTCCTTGAGCGCGTCCGGCCGCACGCCTTGCTCGTCCATCGGCAAGCCGATCAGGCGAACGCCCAATCGGGCGGCCGCCGTCTTCAGGCCGGGATAGGTCAGCGCCTCCGTCAGAACCACATCACCGGGCGAGGTGAGGACGAGAAGCGCATTGAAGACGATAGCCTGCGATCCCGGAAAAATCACGAGATGCTCGGCGTTCGCATCGTGCACGCGATGGCGCAGCCAGTTTGCCGCCGTCTCCAACTCGAGATCGCTGCCGCCGGGTCTTGAGTAGGTCAGGAATGCGCCGAAGCCGCTTTCCCTGCGAATGGTCTCCAATCCCTGCGCGATCCGAAGATCCAGATTGGCTTCCACGGGTTGAGGCGGAAGATTCATCGAGAGGTCGATCGTGACTTGCGAGGGAACGTGCGACGGCGAACGCACCGTCGTCTCCGAAACGAACGTTCCCTGGCCGACCGTGGCGTCCAGCAGCCCGCGCCGGCGCGCTTCGCCATAGGCGCGGGTGACGGTGGTGAGATCGATGCCGAGTTCGGTCGCGAGCGCGCGGTGCGTCGGCAGCCTTTGCCCGCGAACAAGCCGGCCGCTCTCGATATCGGCGGCCAGCGCATCGACGATGCGCATGAACAGCGGGCCTTGCCATTCGGAAAGTGTAGGGACCCAATCCATACAATAGACCTGTTTGTCTTTGATTGTATCCATACATTCTCCTACTGTATGGACATGCCTCAGGTCAAGGAATTCAGCCATGACACAGCCAGTTTCGCTTGCCCAAGCCGTGCGGCGCGGCTTCACCATGCGATGCCCCAATTGCGGGAAGGGTCATCTTTTCCGCCGCTTCCTAAAGGTCGTGGATCACTGCGAAGTCTGCGACGAGGATTACACGCCGCAGCGTGCCGATGACTTTCCCGCCTATCTCGTCATCGTCGTCGTCGGACATGTGGTCGTGCCGGCCTTGCTCGCCGTCGAGATAGCTTACGCGCCGCCGGCGTGGCTTCAGCTTGCGATATGGCTGCCCGTGACGCTGTTCGCATCGCTCGGGCTGCTTCAGCCGACGAAGGGCGCGATCGTCGGTCTGCAGTGGCAAACGGGAATGCATGACTTCGCGCAATCGAAGGAGCGCAGGTCCGCCAATTCCACACAATCCGCCCAGCTCGCCAAGGCGAACACCAACACGACGTCGCTGAAGCCACGCACTCACTTGAGCTCTGCTCAGAGCAGCCGTCCGAGCAGAGCAGTTCCGTGAGCCACCCTCACACAATGAGCCCAAGATCAAGATCGCAGTGACGATCCGCGCAGCCATCGTGCTGACAATTTGAAGATTCATTCTCACGCTCGGAAGCGCGGGCTCACGTCAATGCGTGATGTGACCGGCGGCGGGCGTGTTGTGGCTTGCTGAAGGCAAGTCCATTCGTCCACCACACAGAACCATCTTGCCCCGCACGCGTTGGCTTGTTGCGTCGCACAGGCGCCGCAATTTGCATCAAAAAATCGAGACACAGTTAGTTCCTAGGGCGGAACCCAGGAACATCGCTTGAACCAAGGGGCCTCATTGGATTCCTCTGTCACCGACCGATTGGACACATGGGCGCAGACTGATTGGTGGCGGCGCGCGGTTCGCTGTCCCCGCTGTGCGGCGTCGCTGCGCGAGATCGACGCGCGACCGTTCTGTTCCAACGTGACGTGTGAATACTCTGGAAGCGGGTTTCCGGTGGTCGAGGACCAGCCGGTGCTGATCGATTTCGCCGCCAGCGTCTTCGAGCGCGGAATGTATCGCGGCGGCAATGGTTCGGTCTTTCACCGCGATGTGTCGCGCCGCTCGATCAGTTCGCGCCTCCATCAGCTCACCTTCGGCGGCAATCAGGTGGCACAATCCAACTGTGCACGCTTTATCGAGCTCCTGAAGCAGGAATCCGAACGGCCGGTCGTGCTCATCATCGGCGGAGGTGCGGTTGGCGACGGCGCCGACGAACTCTACGCGGATGACTGCCTCGAGTTGATCGGGACGGATGTCTACGCGTCGCCCTACACGCTGCTGGTGGCCGACGCGCACCGGCTGCCGTTCGAGGACGGCGTGTTTGACGGCGTCTGGGTCCAGGCCGTGCTCGAACATGTCCTTGAGCCTGCGTCCGTCGTCAACGAGATTCACCGCGTGCTTCGGCGCAGAGGCCTCGTCTATGCCGAAACGCCGTTCATGCAACAAGTGCATGAGCGCGGCTATGATTTCTCGCGCTTCACGCGGAGCGGCCACCGCTGGCTGTTCAAGCAGTTCTCGGAAATCTGCGCGGGCCGCGTCGGTGGCGCAGGCGTCGCGCTGGTGTGGTCGATCCGCTATTTTGCCCGTGCGCTCGGTGCCGGCGACAAGCTGTCGCGTCTGATCGCGCTACCGTTCTTCTGGATCCGCCTGCTCGATCCGTTGACGCGCGGCCGCCCCGGATCGGATGCGGCGAGCGGCTTCTTCTTCCTCGGACGCCGGACGGAGCGCCCGCTCGATCCGCACGTCATGCCGCGATATTACGACGCGCAGAGATGACGCTCGGCGACTTCGGCTTCAGGTGAGTCCTTTGATCTTCTTGCAGGGTGTCGCCGAGGTCGACGAAAGCTGCACGATCCCGACGACGGATTTTATCGTCAGTACTTCCTTGCTGGTGAGGAAGCGCAGCGTCGCGCTCGGATAGGCGTCGCAGAATTGCGACAATGTCGACGCCGTGGCAGGAATGGTGTCCTGCTTGGGAACGACCGCGATGCCGCCGTCCTTGAGGATATAGGCGTCCTTGACATTCGTCATGCTGCTCGCCGCCAGGCAGATCTTGAACAGATCGGTGTAGGATTGGGGCGGCAACTTCAGATCGCCGCCGAGGCTACCCAATAGATATTCGCGGCTTCGGCGGCAGTTGTCGGCGCCGGCGTGTGCCGCGCCGGTGGCGAGCACAAGCAGGATCGCGGCGGCGGCGATCCGCCTCATGCCGTCACGACCTCGGCCTGCGGTGCAGGCAACTCGTTTCGTGACAGTCCGTAGGTCGTGGCGGCGCAGCGTTCCCAGGACAATGCGCGTGCATGGGCCAACGCGCCTGCGGCAAGGCTCGCACGCAGTTCGTCATTCTCAGCGACCCTGGTGATCGCCGCGGAAATGCTGTCGATATCGGGCTGAACGAGGATGCCGCTTTGATCCGGCAGCACCGCGTCGGGAACGCCGCCGACAGCCGTGGCAACGCTCGGCACGCCGCCGGCACCGGCCTCGAGATAGACCAGTCCGAATCCTTCGACCCTGCCGGAGGAATCCGGAAGCCCCGTCAGGCTAAACAGATCGGCCGCGCCATAGATGTCGCGGATCTCTTCGTTCGGTAGTGGACCGAGCAGGCGAACATCGCAGTTCGCCGTTTCGATCAAGCGCTGAAGTTCGTTGACGTAGTCGGCCTCGCCGTTCGGGCCGATCACGAGCCAGGTGATACGCTGGCGCAGCCGCTCGGGGAGGCGCGCCAGTGCCGCGAGCGTCAGATGATGTCCCTTGCGGTGGGTGATCCGCGCGACGGTGACCATCACCAGCCGCTCCGGCGCCAGCCCAAGCCCTGCGCGGATGTCCGCCCGATCGCGTCGATCTCCGAACCAGAAGTCGGAAACGCCGAGACTGATCGCGCTGATCTGTCCTGCGTCGACGGAAAACCGCTCGCAGAACAGATCCCGGGTATAGCGGCTGTTCGCAACGATCTCGGTCCGAGGTCCGAACACGCCGGCGCTGCGGATTGCCAGCCGCTTCAACGGCGTCTGGGTTTCGTTGATCTCGGTGCCGTGCACCGTCATCAGCACGCGTGCCCGCGTCTGCCAGCGCGACAATGCGACAGGAATGAAGAACGGCCAGTCGGCCGCATGAATCACATCGTATGGGCGCTCGCGAACCCTATTGCGTGCCAGTATCATTTTCGCCGGCAAGTCCTTCATCGAATGCAGGCCACCGACAAAGCGGGCCACTTCGAACGGCAGCGTGCGATCGCGGCCTGCATTGTCCTGTCCGTAGTCCGGCGCCACCACGGTGACGCGCGCGCCGAGCCGCGCCGCGGCGGCGGCGATCTCCCCTGCGTAGGTGCCGATCCCGCCCATGGCGGGCGCAAACTCACTCGTCAGCAGCAGGATGTCCACGTCGATGCCTCAAGAGGCCGTGGCGGCGGCGAAGCCGCGGGCGTCCTGAATTTCCTGATGGTAGCGGTACACGCGCGCCAGTTGCGTGGCCGGCGTGAAGTCCTGGATCGCATCGGCGACCTGCTCGGGCGTGATCTTGCCGCTGTCGATGGCATCGCGGACATCGATGAAGCGCTGTGCGAGAGTCTCCACCATATCGTCACGACTGCCATCGCGTGTCACCAGATAGCCGCTCTGGCCGTCATGGATGACGGACTCGAGCTGCGGCAGATGCATCGCGACCACGGGACGGCCGACCGCGAGCGTTTCCAGCACGCAGCGCGGCATACCCTCGAATTCGGAGGTGAGAATGCCCGCATGCGCGTCCGCCAAGGTCTTCGCCATGCCCATGGCATCCTTGAAGCCGTGGCGAACGGTGATGTCCTCGATCGCGGCAAACTCGCTGAAGCGGTGCGGATCGCTCGTGCCGATATAGTGAAAGCGGATCGTGCCGTTCAGCCGCTGCCGCAAACGATCGATGGTGCGGAACATCAGCGGCGGATCCTTGAATTCGTCGAGCCGGCCGGCGAACACGATCTGGAACGGCGACATGCTGTCCGGGAACGGCTGCGGCTGGAAGATGTCGGTGTTGACCCAGGTCCACAGCGTATCGATCTTCTCCTTGCTGCGCGGATAGGTCTTCTGCATCCGCTCGGTGATGAACGGATTAACGCAGAGGAACTTCTCGCTCATCGTCACCGCGAACCGCTCGCCGGTATTGTGCACGAAGGAATATTTCCGGAGCAGCGAATCCATCTGCAGCTTCGGCGCGCCCTCGCCGTGCAGCATCTGCACGAAGGGAAGACGAAGTACTGCCGGCAGCCAGGAGAACTCCACCCGTCGCAGGTCGATCGAACACCGCCGTGTCCGTACCAGCCGTGCGATCTGGCCGAAATGACGCAGCAGCGCCACGAAGAACTGGCCTGTCAGCGAGGAACGAATGGTGCGCGCGGCTTCACGCGCCTGCGCGTCGCTGTAGCGCAGGATCGGAAGGAAGTCGAAGGTGCGGCCGCGGAACGTGACCCGGTGCACTTCACCGAGGGTGAGGTCACCGATCGAATCCACGCCGACGAACAGGATGTCGGTGTTGTCAGGATGGAACGTGATGAAGTCGCGGATATAGGTCTCGAGCCCTCCGACCTTTTGTCCGCGCGGGTCGAACGGATGGAGCAGGCAAATCTGATAGCGTGGCCGAACGCGGCTTGCATTGCGGGCGCGCAGCGCCAGTGTCACGGTCGAGGTCATGCGGTCTTCCGGATTCGTGCGTTGATGATCTGGGGCAGGGTGCGCGCAACGAGTCCCGGAACGGCGGCCATGCAGCGAGCATAGCGCGGTCCGAGCCGGCCTGGGTTGTTCAGCATGCGCCACGCCCATTCGAGCCCGGTCTTCTGGGTAACCGATGGCGCGCGCTTCTGCGTGCCGGCGATGAAATCGAGCGCGGCGCCGATGCACAACACGCCGGTGCCATCGAGCTCGTCGAGACAGCGCGCTGCAAATACTTCCTGGCGTGGCGCTCCAAGCGCGACAAAACAAAGTCTTGCACCGGACTCTCGGATCAGTTCGATCGCATGATCGGCCTCGGCAGAATAAGGATCGAAGTTAGGGCCGGGCGCATACCATCCCACAACTTGCAGACCCTGGAACCGTTCCGACAAACGTTGCGCGGTGACTTTCAATGTCTCGTCATTCGACCCGAGCAGGAACACAGGAAGGCCTCTCTTCTGCGCTTCCTCGCAGAGCGGTTCCACAAGATCGGCGCCGGTGGTCCGTTCGATATGCGTGCCAAGCAGACGCGACAGCACAACGATCGGGAACCCGTCAGCCGTCACAAACTTGGCACGACGATAAGCCGCTCGGAAGTCGGGCCGATGTTGCAGTTGAACGACATGATCGAGATTCAACGTGCACACGCTGAAATTCTCGCCTCGTTGCGCAGCCGATACGATCGAGTTCACCGCTTCGGGAAGTGAACCAATGTTGATGGCGATGCCATCAACATTGAGATTGGATGTCGCAGGCTGCTGCGTCTGTATTTCCGGCATGTCGATCTCCAGGTGAAAGAGAAGCCGAGGTGCACTGATGGAAGTCGTCGGCATGCTCAATGCTTGTGCGATGGGAACTCGCATCTCGAAGACTCTTCCTCGACGAGCAGCGCCACGAAATAGAACTATTGCGTCGCAACGATGGCGTTGCCGCTGTGCAAAAATGATTCAGCGCAACGAATGCATTCACTTGATGGAGAGCAGCCATGCAGATGTCGCGACGAAATGCACTCGCCATTCTCGCAGGGGCAGGCGTGGCGGCGCGTGCCGAAATTTCAACTGCCGCACCGGCGCAAAGTCAGAGTCTCGGTGCGATCGCTGCACAACATGGATTTGCTTTTGGTGCGGCCGCTGGTCCTGTCATTGACAAGGATCTTGCCTATCGCGAGCTGTACACGACACAGACGCGCATCATCACGACCGACATTGCGATGAAAATGGGCACGATCGCGCCACAACCTGGCCCCAAACGTTTCGAGAGCGCGGATCGTCTGTTGCAATTTTGTGCGAGTAATCGCATTCCGATGCGCGGCCATTGTTTGATCTGGAACGAATGGGTTCCGCAGTGGATCAAGAACAGGAGCAACACAGAGCGGCAGGCGTTCTTCGACTCTTACATAGAAGAAGTAGTCAGCCGTTATGTCGGCAAGCTGCATTCCTGGGATGTCGTCAACGAGCCGTTCTGGCCGGGCCACAAGGCGCCCGGCGGCTACAGACTGGGGCCGTGGTATGACGCATTTGGCGGAACCGGCTACATCCGCCGCGCTTACGAACGTGCGGCCATGGTCGACAAGAAAACCAAATTTGTTCTTAACGAGGCGCAGACCGAGCGCGATGACGAGGTCGGGCACATCGTACGTAGCGGATTGTTGCGGCTTGTCGATGAATTGAAGCAGGCCGGTGTGCCGCTCGCGGCGGTCGGCCTGCAGGGTCACCTGCAACCGCGCTACCCACATGATCCGGGACGGTTTGCCGAGTTCCTGCACCAACTCGCGTCACGCGGCGTGGACATCTACATCACCGAATTCGATGTGCGCGACGACACGTTCCCGGACGATATCGCTACACGCGACGCGATGATCGCCGAGACTGCCGAGAAGTTCCTTACGAACACGTTACAGGTACCTGCGGTCAAGATGGTGATCGCCTGGGAGCTCGCGGACAATTATTCGTTCTACACGGACGCGGCGAAGAAAAAGGATCCGCTCGCGCAACGCCTACCGCGGCCATTGCCTTATGATTCATCGATGCAGCGAAAGCCGCTATGGTTCGCGATCGCGCGCGCGTTCGAGAATGCAAAGAAGGCGTAACAGAATCGTCATGCGCCGGAATGTTGCGGGCGTGCCCGCAACATCTTCAAGAGTGACGGTGTGTACAGCAGCGCCAGCATTGTGAGATAGACCGCCGCACCTGCTGCGATATGCGCGGCGAGCTTGATCGCGTTTTCCGCTTCCGGGAATTCGCGCAACAGCGCCGCCATCGCGACGGTCGCAACTGCGATGCGTGCGAGGTGCGCGAACGGCAGCGTCAGCCCGAACAGCGAGAAGCCGATGCTGAAGCTTGTGGCGGCTGCCGCAGTTGCGGCGAGAACTGTGGCGCCGGCCGCGCCGGCAAGTCCCCAGTAGCGCAGGCACACCACGCTGAGGATCACCGTCAGGGTGGCATCGATGGCGGAAATCGCCATCATCCAGCGCGTGCGGTTGTGCAGCAGGAAGACCTGGTCGCCGAAATGGGCACGAAGGTTACGGATCGCGCCGGCGAGCGTTGCGAGCGGCAGTACGCTCAGCGTTGCCTGCTGAAATGGCGCGGCGATCAGAAGATGCACGATCTCGAACCGCAGCATGAAGATGCCGGTCAGGCTTGGCGCGAGGATCGCAACGAGCAGCGCGGTGTTGTCGGCAAGCTGCCGCATGGCGGCCTTGCTGCCGCTTTGCTCCATGCTCTTGACCGCAAGCGGAAAGGCGGCCGCCGTCACCAGCATGGCGGCGACCGCAGCGGCGCGCTGGCCGAGGCCGTAGCCGACGGCGAACAGGCCGGCGGCGGCCACGCCCGACATTTCGTTGATGATGAAGCGTGAGGCATTGAGGCCCACCCAGCCGAGCCCACCGCCGATGATCAGGGGAACGCCGTAATGCAGCGCGTGCACGACGATCTCGCGATCGACCGGCCACAGGCGGCGGCCGCAGGCGATCTTCGGCAGCACCACCAGCGCGGCCACGAGTTGTGCGACGGCGTATCCGGCCAGCGGCCATTCGGCGGATTGACCGAACAGCTTGATCATCACAAGGCCCACGGCGAAGCCAACCGCGGGCCCGGTCACCTGCTGTATCGTGTAGACCCAGATCTGCTGCTGGGCGCGAGCGCGCTCGCCGATATAAAGGTTCAGCGAACGCGTGACCACATAGGCGATGGCGGCAAGCAGCATGCCGAAGTGCGCATCGGGGGAAATGACGAGGCGCAGCACGACGACGATGACGAGGCTCTGCAGCAGGACCGACGCCAGCAGCACCGCATTTTCGGTGCGGTAGAAGCGAGGTGCGTCGTCATCCTTGTAGCGGCCGGAGAAGCGCAGTGCGTATTGCGACCACCAGGCGAGGAAGGCGATCTGCAGGAATTCGTGCGTGGCGGTGACCAGCGTGATGATGCCCAGCGTGTGATCGTTGACCACATGGGTCCACACGATCATCGCGATCAACTGGAACAGCGGCCCGACGAACTGCGCAGGGAGATAGAGCAGGGTGTGGCGCAGCAGCATCGTTACGCTCCCAGCCAGCGGGCGACGCGCGCGGAGGAGAACTGCCTCACCGCGCCGAGTGCAGCGATGCTGACCATCGCCGTCAATCCGAAGGTGATCGCAAAACTCGCGGCCGGGCCGAACTGGCGCAATCCGGCGTGGTCGCGCAGCAACATCACGATGAAGATGTGCCAGAGATAGATGAAATAGCTGCCCGAACCGAGGCCCGCGAGCAAACTGGAACTCGGTTGCAGCACCATCAGCGCGACGCTGAACAGCGCCGCGTAGAGGAAGAATGCCGTCGAGTCGTAGACCGCGGCATCGCCGATTCCGGACAGGCGGACGGCCAGATACAGCGAATAGGCAAACAGCATGGCACCGACGAGGATCGCGCGCATGTTCCGCGCGGTCGCGCCGGCGAAGGATGCCGTCAGCGCGCCGAGTGCCATGAACGAGAACCAGAAGGGGATATCGCGCATCCGGGCTTCATCAACGAAGGGCTCGGCAAAGCCGAGACGGAACAGCAGGGGATCGAGGTAGCTTCCGACGACCAGCCCGAAACCGATCGCAAGAGCAAGCAGGATTGTCATCCGCTGCTCCATGTCCTGCCGGTCCGTTCCGCCGGCAGCATAGATCAGCCACAGTACGATGGTGCAACCGACATAGACGAACACGTAGTAGTACACGAACACATAAGCGAGCGCGAACCGCGCCACCGTCGTGGTTACGCGATGATCCATCGCGGGATTGTGCAGGGTCATGTAGAGATAGGCCGCGATGAAGGCGATTGTATAGGGGATCACCGCAGCCTTCAGCCGCTTGAACAATGGCACACGTCCGGCGCGCGCGGTCAGGTAACCGGACGCGAACAGGAAGATGGGTACGCAGGGCCGCAGCGCGGCATCCATCGCTTTGGTCCAGGCGAGATCGAGCGGCTGCGGCAGGGAATGGATCCCGATCACCATCAGGATGGCAACGCCCCGCATGGTATCGATCACGGCGTCGCGGCCCTTCGCCCGCGTGTCCGCGCGGGCGTGAACGATTTCTGCCTGAGCGGATGCCGCGAGCGTCATCATGCGATCTCCCGCTGCGAGATCGGTGCCGCCACTGCCTTGACGAAGCGGCGATCGTAGAGGTCGGTCAGGTAGCGCCGCGCCGGCGTCTCGAAGCATCGGTAGGACAGCACACTGGTGATGCCAAGGACGATGAACGACACCGGCGCCAGGATCAGCTTGGCTTCTGAAGAGGCGAAGAGCACCAGACGCGAATCCAAGGTGATGATGACGGTCGCGATGGGCATGTGCAGCATATAGCTGGAATAGGTCAGCGGTGCGAAGCGATCGAGCCTGAGCATCGATAACAACGTATCGCTGCCGCTGCAGTCGAGTTGGATCGCAAGTACAGCGATCACGTAGACCGTAACCAGCGCAGCCATTGGTGTTAGCCACGAACCGAACAGGGTGAATGCGCCGAGCGCTAATATCAGCGCGCCGCGCATTGCGGGCCAGCGCGCGATCTGGTCGCGGTAGACCGAACAGGCAATGCCGAGGCTGAACGCGGCCACCGCGCGGAAGGCACCGCCCTCGTTGATCCACTCGGACCATGGCAGGGTTTCCATGGTCGCGACCCAAACGCTGTTGGCGAGCGCAGATAACGCCACGATCGCGATGATCAACGTTTTGCGCCGCAGTGTCAGCGCAACGATCAGCGGAAACAGCAGATAGCAGAACATTTCCGCCGACAATGACCAGCTCGGAAAGTTGAACGTCAACCGTTCGCCGACGAAGGCATGCAGCAACAGAAACTGCGCCGGCAGATCGGAGAACGAATAGCGCGCGGGATTGTCCGAGCGAGCCATGCCAAAGGAAAGCGCGAGGGCAATACAGATATAGAACGTCAGCGTGGCGAGATGCAGCGGATAGATGCGGGCGACGCGCCGCCAGAGGAAGCGTCCGATTGCTGCGCCGTCGCCGACGTGATCGAAATATTGGCGCGCGATGACGAAGCCGGAAACCACGAAGAACAGGTCGACGAACAGGTTGAAATGCCAGAGATGGGCGATGATGATGCGCCCGAGCGGCAGATCCCTGAAATAATCGGAATAGTGCAGAATCACCACGGCGCATGCGGCGATGATCCGCAGGCTGTCGAGGTGCCGGATCGCGTTGGTGGTCTTTTGCAAAAGTCTAGATCCGCTTCGGGTTGAACTGGCTGGAAGTGTGGGGGTGGGCAGCAAGGCGTGAGATCAGGTCGATCACAGCTTCGCGGTCGCCATGGGCAAGCGCATTCCAGCGAGCAAGATTCTGCTCGGCGAGCGCGACGTAGCGCGCGCGCCAGTTCTGGATCGACAGCGCGGCCGCGATTTGCGCCGCGGCGGCGGCGGGCTCGGCGGGATTGATGAAGATGCCGGAGGTGTCGAGCACCTCGCGGAAGATCGGCGCATCGGGTGCTGCAATCGGCAGCCCGGCATATTGCGCTTCGAGCAAGGGCAGGCCGAGCCCTTCGTCATGTGACGTGCAGACGAACAGGTCGGCCGTATCAAGCAATTCCCTGACGCGCTCGGTCGGCTGATAGTCGTGCAGCGTAACGCCCGGCATGGCTTCCAGCGCTTGCCAGTCGTCGCCCCAGCCGCGCCGACCGACAATATCCAGCGTGGCGTCGGAAAAACCTCTTCCGCGCAGCACCCCAACGAGCGCGGCGGCCGCCTTGAAATTCTTGCGCGGCTCGACGGTGCCGAGTGCGACCAGTCGCAGCGGTCGCGGCGCAGTCGCGCGGCCGGCGCGCTGCTCCGACTGTAATCCGAACACGTTGCGCACGGAGGGACGATACAGCGTGATCTCGGCATCGGGTCGGGTATAGGCGGCGATCCGGCGCCTTGTATCGTTGGAATTGGCAAGGAAGCGGGGATAGTGCCGCAGCGCCAGCTTGAAAGGACGCGCCATATAGATGCGGGCACGTGCGTTCAGTTCGGCGGGCCGCGTCACCAGGAAATCATCGTGGATGTAGGGCAGCACGCGTGAGGCGAACGGCAGCAATAGCGGGCTGGGCGGAAAGCCGGGGCAAAGCAGCATCGCCGACGAGGTCGCAAGCCGCATCGGCAAGCCAAAGGTCTGCGTCGTCACCATCTGGCGTGTGCCGCGCGCGGTGACCGGCACCACATTGAGCGGAGCGAGCGCGGACGCCGAAAACAGTTCGAGCGTGATGCGCTCGAGCCCGGTGACGTGACGTCCGAGATGGGTGTTGTCGACGTAGATATCCATACGATGTCCTGACGCCAGATTTACGCGGGAACAGGCCGGTAACGGCGCTGGGCGACGGGAGGCGGAGCGGCTGTCCGCCGATATTCGTCGCGCGGCAGCAGCACGGTGATCAGGACGATGAATTGCGCAAGCTGGATATTCTTGGACGAGAAGCTCACCGAGCTCGCAGCGATCGTCAACATCAGCAGCAGCATCGCCCAGACGCCGCGATCGGCGCGCCGGATGATCTCGGTGAAGAGGCAAGCGAGCCCAACTGTCAGCGCCACGGTGTGGATGACGCCGAACTGCGCGATGCAAGAGATCCAGAAATTCTCGATGCCATAGTCGAGGCCGAGCTGGCTCTGCAGTGAAGTCACCCGGACCGGATTGGGACCGAGGAGCAACTCTTGCCAGTCGAAATGCGACAGCAGGTTGAAGGTGGCATAGCGCGCCAGCGTGCTGCCCTTGTCGGAGGAGAAGCGCAACAGCATCTTGTCGAAGATGCCGAGATCGAGCGCCGCAAATCCGACTGCACCCGCTGCGAACAGCAGGCAGATGGCGAGGATCGCGGCCGAGAGCGGGATGCGCTTGCCCTGCAGCATGCGCAGCATCTCGAAAGCGACAAGCAGTCCCATCACGATCAGCACGGTCACCAGCGCGGTCCGGCCGCCGAACGCCATCAACGAGGCCAGGCTGAAAGCGATCAGTGGCACCCGTATCAGAATCGGAGGGCAGAGCGCCGGCCGCAGCAGCAGGGCTAGCACATAGCCGGCGACCACGCCGGATGCCGTAAGGGGATGGCCGAGAAACGCCGAGGAGCGCCATTCGCCGAGGACGACGATGTCGCCCATCGTCAGCGGAATCAGGCGGTGACCCGAGAAATACTCATAATAGCCGACCACGATATTGATCAGGATCGTGACATGGATCGCCCACGCCAGCGGCCGTCGTTGCGACGGCGAGAGCTGCCAGATCGCAAGGCACAACACGACCGGCGTCAGGAACGTGTCGAAGATCACCGTGAACGGCCGTTCCAACACGAACATCTGCACCAGCAGGAACAGCCAGCAGAGCAGATAGAACAAGAGAAGTTTCGACTGCGAGAACATCCGGTCGATCTCGCCAATCGGCCCGCGGCTGCGCATCAGCAGCAGGAAAAAGGCGAGGAAGGTGAAGTACGTCGCTGGATGCAGCTTCTCGTAGAAATTGCCGCCCGCTGTCAGATAGTGGATCTTCACGTTGGTGAGCATGCCCGCCGAGAGCATGAACATCGCTACGATTGCGAGCACAAGAAAGCCTGTCGCCAGCCACTCGACAAAAGTGTCGAACGTCATCCCACGCGTCCGCGTTCCGGACGGAGCGTGCGACACCGCGCCAGGCAGGCTTAAAGGTTGGCTGGCAAAGCTGCGCGTGTTCACCGCGCCGCTCCGGGGCTCAGGTTCGCGGTTCCGTATGGCTTGAGATAGGCGGAACTGCGGTAATAGTCGTAGAACTGCAGGCGGCTGAGGTCGACGCGCGTGAGCACGGTGCCGAGGATGCGATCGGAGACCGGCGACAACAGGTCGATGGTGTGGCTCAGGACCTCGCGCGGGGTCTGATCCCAGGCCAGCGCCAGGATGATGCGGTCCGCAAGCTCGGCCAGCGCCCGGCCGTCGACCAGCGGCACCAGCGGCGGCGAGTCGACGATGATCAATTCGTAGCGATGGCGCAGATGATCGAGCACGTCGACGATGCGGTCGGAGAACATCAGCTCGGTGATGATCTCGGCCTGCTTGACCGCGGTCGACGGCAGCACGGACAGGCCGGTGCTTTCGTCGGTCAGGATCGCCTGCTCGATGGCCGCGCGTCCCAGGGCCACGTCCAACAGTCCGATGTCGGCGCGCGGGCAGAGCGAGCGGGTGAGTTGCGGGTTGCGGAGATCGCCGTCGATCAGAAGCGTCCGTATGCCCAACGTCGCCAGCGACTGCGCCAGATTGCCGGCAAGCGTGGTCTTGCCTTCGCTGTCGAGGGCAGAGGTGACGAGCACGACCCTGACCGGCTGCATCCGCATCGTCCGTTGCAGCGCCAGGCGAACCGAGCGAATCGCCTCCGCGAAGAATGTGGCGGGCTCGTCGATCGCATAGCGCATCAGGGGCGGTTGCAAGGCGGCAGGCAACAGCTTGACCGTTCTCGGATCATGATTTTCGAGTTCGCCGCGCCCGCGCCGCCGCGCCAATCCTGCAAGTTCCCTTGTGCCGATCAACGGCACGGCGGCCAGCGCCGGCACGCCCGATATTGATTCCGCCTGCTCCAGCGTCTTGATGCGGCCGTCGAGATAGTCGGCGCCGAAGGCGAGCACGCTGCCAAAGCCGAGGCCGAGCATCCCGGCAAGGCCCAGGATCAGCATGGTCTTCGGCGAGGAGGGACGGATCGGAACGCTGGCCTTGGTCACCACCCGCGAGTCCGGCAGCTCGAGGCTTTCCTGCGACGTCGCTTCCTTCGAGCGCGCCAGATAGGATTCATAGAGAGTGCGGTTGGCTTCGGCCTCGCGCTGCAACTCATGCAGCCGCACCTGGGCCTGGCTCGACGTATTGGATACGTTCTGCAACTGCTCCAGGCTCTGGCTCAGCGAATTTTCGCGGGAGAGCGCCACGTCGTAATCGTGCTTGGTGCTCTCGAGGATCCGCTTGATTTCCTCGTTGATCAGCCGCTGGGTGTCCTTGAGCTGCGCGCGCACATTGGTGACGAGCGGATGCCGCGAGCCGTATTTGCTGGAGAGATCGGCCTCGTTCTTGGCGATGTCGGCATATTGCGTGCGCAACTTCGTGATCATGTCCGACGAAATCGCCGCATTGATGCCGCCGGGGTCACCACCGGATTTGGCGATCTGCTGCACCTGATCATATTTGGCGCGCGCCTCCGCGGTCTGCACCCGCGCGGCGATCAGCTTGTTGTTGAGATCGGTGATCTGCTGGTCGTTGACGGTCACGCCCTGCGAAACCGTCAGATTGTTGGCGGAGCGGAAATCCTCGACCGCCTTCTCGGAGGTGACGACTCTCGATTTGAGATCGTTGATCTGGCCGCCGAGCCAGTTCGCGGCGATGCGGGTCGCGTCATTCTTGGCGCGGACCTGATCCTCGAAATAGGCGTCCGCGACCGCGTTGGCGATAATAGCGGCCTTCGACGGCGATTCCGAGCTGACATTGATGTCGACCAGGAAGGTCGTGCCTTGCCGCGTCACCTTCATGCGCTTTTGCAGGATTTCGATCGAGCGCGCGCGCGCGGCGTCTTGCGGGTCCGCGGCCCCCTCGGGTGCGGCCGAGGCGAACAGCCGCTTGATCGGATCGAGGAGGCCCGGTGTTGGGATGAATTCCGGATCTTGCGTCAGCTTCAGCCTGCGGACCACGCGGTCCAGGATCGCGATCGACTGGATCAGCAATGACTGGCTTTCGATGGTTGCATCATCGGTGCCGTAGTTCGAAAGCGCGGTCTGGCTGTTGGTCTCGACGGCCGCGGCTCGGCGTGGATCGACCAGCACGGTCGCGGTCGCCGTATATAGTGTAGTGGCCAACAGACAGTAGCTCAGCCCGAGTGCGACCAGCACGACAGCGGGCAGGACGGCAAACTTGTAGCGGCGGCGCAGGATGCGCGCCATCTCGCGCAGATCGACGGTCGGAGCCTGCCAGCGACTTGCGGCAGGTTCCCTGGTCTCTTCCGGGGGGCGAGCCAGGTGCTCAGAACTGCGTTGTAACATTCAATCCCACCAGGTGTTTGTCGTAGCTGAAAGTCGGGATGTTGCTTTCGCGTGACGTGAAGCGGTAATAGACCGCGATCGCGGCAAAGCGATTCAGCAGATATTTGACGCGGGCGTCGGAGGTGGTGACCTGATCCTTGCGCGGCTGCCCGAAGAAGCGGTCGCTCTCATAGCCGCCGTAGAACGAAACGATGACGTTGCGGCGCAGCTCATAGTCCAGTCCGAGCTGCACGGCATTGGCGAGCACACCGGTTGCGCTGGTGTCGGAAGTCTCCGTGACGATCTGTTCGGCGTTGAAGTGAACGTCGACCATCCGCGTCGGGCTCCAGGTCAGCCTGGCGCGATAGGTCGGGCCTGCGATCGTGCCGACGGTCGGATCGACGAACTGTTGCTGCACATAGCCGAAGCCGATTTCGCCGGTGAGCAGACGCGTCAGTCCGAGGGTGACGCCAGTGAGCGCACGATAGCCCTGGGAACTCAGCGGCTGGAGCGGCTGGCCGCGGAGCTCGCGCACATTGCCCTCGGCGCTGCCGAACCAGCCAAGAGTGTCGGAAAACGCATAGTCGATCCGGCTATGGAGCGAGTAGATCTGGCCGTCGCGGGCATCCTGGTTGATGGTCCTGCCGTCCTGCGAGACGGTCGAGCCGAAGTCGTAGGAATCGGTACGGAATCCGACCGAGGTGGTCAGCCGGTTGAATTCCTTGCGCAGGGTCACATCGCCTGAATACAGATTATAAGGTGTCGGCGCGATGGCGTTGGCGGGCGAACTCAGCGAACCAACGCCCTCGTTGAGATGCGCGATCTGGAAGCTGCCCAGCAGCGCCATGTCATGAGCAATGTCGATCCAGCCATTGCCCTTCAGGCTGGCATTGGTCTGGTTGAGGCTGGAGTTCTGCTTGTAGACCGTCTCCTGGGCATCGAGCTTGAGGTCGAGGCCGTGCCGCTCCCATAGGGAATGGGCGCGCAGCGACGGCTCGACCACCGCCGCGACGTCACTGCGGATGTCGGTATTCGACGCGAACACGTTGCTGTCGAAGAACCCGCCGGTGATCAGCGACGGATTGAACATCCAGGAGCCCGAACGAATGCCCACAGGCTCGTAGCCAGGCTGCAGGCGGCCTTTCACGGGCGTGTCCTCCGGCGGTATGTCCTCACGGGTGTCAGGATCGGTCAGCTTGGGCAGCGGGGATGGCTCGAAGATTTGTTGCGCGTTCCATGGCGGCGCCACCTCCTCATTTGGCCAGGGGAGCACTTGCGCATCCGCCGGTGATCCGAGTCCAAGAACAATCGCAGTCACCGGTGCGGGTACGATCTTCAGTCCGCGGCGACCGAACGCGACGACCGAACGGGTTTGCGGCCCTCTCGTTCCAATCGCATTCAACCAGCCAAATGCAGTCGTGCGTCCCATAATCCATCCCTTGCGGGAACTCTGGAGGCGGCGAAGTCCTGAGGCTCGGTTGCCCGTGCTCACAAATTCACCGCGGACTGCGCATCGACATGACAGTCCATGCACTTGTTACGCGCGCACTACGGAGCATTGCTGGTTCGATCAGAGAACATCTCCCCGCGCATTAACGTGCGTCGCGGGAAAAAGTTTTCTGCATTGCAAAATAATACTCACCGCAAATCGACGACACTATGGCAGCGCGCATGACGTAAATGTTTTACGCGCGTGATTTGCGAGCGAGACCGCTCCGTCGAACGAGCCACTCAGAAGTAGCGCTCGGGAACCCGGATGTTGTCACCAGGAAACACCAGGATCGGCGCATCAAGCGGGTAGATCTCTTCCGCTGTGCTGCCCGATCGACGCAAATAGACCTTGCCCTCGTTGGCGCGATAGGTGAATCCGCCGGCGCTGGCGACCGCATCCATCACGGTCAGACCAAGGCGGTACGGATACTCGCCGGCCTTCTTGACCTCGCCGAGAATGTAATAAGGTCTATACGCGACGATCTCGACGTTCACTTTCGGATCACGCACGATGTCCTTCGATAGCGCGGATGTGATCGCGCGTTCCAACTGCTTGGTCGTCATGCCGGACGCCCTCATGCGTCCTGCAAGCGGAATCGAGACCTGACCGCTCGCGTCGATTTCATACTCTCCCGTGATGTCGGGCTCCCCATACACCTTCACACGCACTCTGTCGTTCGGACCGAGCACGTAGGTCCCCGTCGAGAACGCATGCGAGCCGGTTTGCGTTTGAGCCGATGCGAAAGTTGCGAAACCCGCGATACTCGCCAAAGCAAACGCAAATAGAATATTGCGTGGCGCCACGCGGGCGACACGGATTGATTGTTGCTGCATGACTGCATCCCCACGAAAGTCCGTCAGTAACGGCGCGGAGCATAAGTGAGCAAACAAGGCGAAAGAATGTGGGTGGTGGTTCCGCGACAGTTCCATGCGGTTCCATGATCGCGCAGCGTTAATGGCGCCTGCGTCTGTCACAGGACCAGAATCGCAGTTCCTTCGATGGCGATGCAGGTCAGGGTCCCGCTTCTCCACGCGCCGGTGTCGATATTGATGCGATTGTGCCTGATGTCGGGATGGGGAACCGGGGTGTGGCCGTGCACGACATATTTGCCGTGATCTTCATCCGAATTGAGAAACTCCTGGCGGATCCAAAGCAGATCCTCCGGATGCTGCTGCTCGATCGGAACGCTGGGGCGCACCCCGGCATGGGCAAACAAGAAGTCACCACAGATAAAGCTGTCGCGCAGGCATTGCATGAACAGTGCATGCGTACGTGGGAAGACGTTGAGAAAACGGCGCTGCAGGTTGACTTCGGAGACGGGCATGTCGCGCGGAAACACGCCATAGGAGGCGAGCGTCTGCATGCAGCCGAGCCGCCGCCACTGCGCGAACACCGCCGGGTCGTCAAGGAAGTGCTGCAATAGCTCTTCATGATTACCACGCAGGCAAACTGCGTGATTCCTGACGAGGCGAACTGCCAACAGATCGAGCACGGTCTTGGAATCGGGGCCGCGGTCGATATAGTCGCCGAGATAGATCTCGAGCACGTAGCGGATCGGCCGCCGGCTTATGTCGTCGTCGATACGCGCAATGGTGTCGGCGAGCAGGTCGGCGCGTCCGTGAATGTCGCCGACCGCGTAGATGCGCGTGTCTGCGGGAGCCGAAGGTGCAACATAGTGCGGATATGCAACTGGCGGCCGCATCATCGATTGCTTCGATCATGGAACCGTCATGAGGTCAATCGGCGGCGACGCCGCCGGCACCTGTTCCCGACTTCTCTAAGTATATAAGGTCTAGAAGAAGATCATTCGGATGAGCAGAATGATCGCGATCCAGGCAAGCATGTTCGCCAGGATGATACGGTTCCTCAATTTGCGCCCCGCAGGATCGAGTCGTTTTGTTTCAGGGCGATCCAAACGCGCTGCGATCATTGGCGCCTCCCTGGAAAATTTTTCCGAGACGAGCGGCTTCTTGGTTAAGGCCGTTTCCCCGTGTTGACGTCTCGCAATCATCGACAAAACCACCAATTGAAACGATCGCATCGGGCAGAATACGACTAGCCGTTTAGTATGCAGTGAAAAAAATCCTTCAAAAATGATCGCACAGATTAAGCGCTTGATGTAGCGGGTGCACGGTCGATTCCTGAATCGAATCCGATTCGCGCGCGGTTCCAGGTTTGCGTTAATGCATGGCTGCATCGAAAAACACGCAGCGCATTTCGCGTGCAGTTCAATCTAAGCGCTTCCGAACAAAACGGATTCTTTGCATCGCACAAACCTCACGATGCCGCGATGCAAAACCGCGCGCAACATTTTCGTTTTGCTGCCCCATTTCGCCCAAAGAGTTCGTAGAGTTATACCGCCGCGCGATCGAGACGCGTCTCTGCTACGCAGGAAAATTCGCAATTGCGAAGGTGCCCGCGAGATGGGCAGTGGCGCTCTGCGTCGTCGCGCTTGTGACCTCTTTGGGTTCAACAGAGAGAGCGAGAGCAAATGGCCGCCATCGTCACAGCCAACTTCGACCAGGACAGTATCAGGTCGCTCCGCAACAAGCGGAGCATCATCTCGATGCGGCCGGTCGAATATGCCGGCAGCAATTCATATAGCCCCTATCGGGCAAAGCGCCCGCGCGGCTCGGTTCGCACCGAGCCGGGCTCCTCCATCGCAAAGCGCATCTTCGATATCGTGGTTGCAAGCGTAGCGCTCTTGTTCTTCGCGCCGCTCTTGATCGCGATCGCCATCGGCATCAAGCTGACGTCGCGAGGGCCGGTGTTGTTTCACCAATACCGGTACGGCTATCGAAACCGGCGCTTCAAGATCTACAAGTTCCGCTCGATGCGGACCGATGCCGGTGACGTGCGCGGCGTGAAGCAGACCGTGCAGGGCGACTCCCGGGTCACCCCGATCGGCAGGATCCTGCGCAAGACGAGCCTCGATGAAATCCCGCAATTGATCAATGTCATCAGGGGCGACATGTCGCTGGTCGGCCCGCGCCCGCATGTCCCGGGCATGCTGGCCGCCGAGCTGCCTTATGAGGACCTCGTGCCGTATTACTTCCAGCGCCACAGCGCTCGGCCCGGCATCACCGGCCTCGCGCAGGTGAGCGGCTGCCGCGGAAGCACGGTTGAGGCCGGCCGAGCGATCTCGCGGATCGATTACGACCTCGACTACATCGAGCGCTGGTCCTTGCGCATGGACGTCATGATCATCGTGCGCACCGTCCGCCGCGAATTCCTGTCCGGCAGCGGCTTCTAGCCCGCCGGCATATAACCATCACATGAAGGGGAGCGACAGAATGCTGCAGCCACGCGGCCGCATAGTCCCAGTTCTTTTGTCAGGCGGAACCGGCTCGCGGCTCTGGCCGCTGTCGCGCGAGAACCAGCCGAAGCAACTGCTCGCGCTGCTCGGCGAGAAGACCTTGCTGCAGCAGACGGCGAACCGCGTGACGGAGCCGTCGCTGTTTGCCGATCCGATGGTGATTGCCAATGCCGAGCATCGCTTTGCCATTGGCGAGCAACTGCGCGCGGCCGGCATCGCCAATCCGACCATGGTGCTGGAGCCGTTCGGACGAAATACCGCGCCGGCGGTGGCGATCGCGGCGCTTCTCGCCAGCGAGGTCGATCCTGGCGCGGTGATCCTGGTGACGCCGGTCGACCACTGGGTACGCGATCACGCGGCGTTCCGCGCCGCGATCGCGAGCGGGCTTCCGGCAGCGCGCCGCGGACAGTTTGTCCTGTTCGGCCTCAAGCCGACCGGGCCTGCGACCGGATATGGCTACATCCGCATGGGCGGCGGGATCGCCGATCTTCCCGAAATCCGCAAAGTCGCAGGCTTCGTCGAGAAGCCCGACGTTGCGACCGCGGAGCGCTTGTTGGCCGGCAATGATCATCTGTGGAACAGCGGGATCTTCCTGCTGCCCGCACGCGCCTTCATCGATGAATTGGCGCGGCACGAGCCCGCCATTCTGGACGCCTGCCGCGCGGCGCTGGCCGGCGCGACGCGCGATCTCGATTTCCTGCGGTTGGAAGAAAAGGCATTCGAGTCCTGCCTATCTATCTCCGTCGACTACGCGGTGATGGAAAAGACCGACAAGGCCATGGTGGTGCCGGCCAGTTTTGACTGGAGCGACGTCGGAAGCTGGTCGGCGCTGTGGACGATGGGCGAGAAGGACTCCTCCGGCAATGTCGTGATCGGCGACGCGGTGGCCGAAGACAGCTCCGGCTGCTACGTGCGGGGAGACGGCCCGCTGGTTGCCGCCCTCGGCGTCGAGGATCTCGTCATCACCGCTTCGCCCGACGTGGTGCTCGTGACCAAACGCGAGCGCGCCCAGGATGTCGGCAAGCTGGTGGAGCGGTTGAAGGCCAACGGCCATCGCGCCGCGACGCAGACCCACAGCGTGCACCGTCCGTGGGGTTACTACACGTCGATCCATGCCGGCGACCGCTTCCAGGTCAAGCGCATCACCGTCAACCCGGGTGCCAAACTGTCGCTGCAGAAACATTTTCACCGCGCCGAGCATTGGGTGGTGGTGAACGGCACCGCGATCGTCACGCGAGACGACGAGGAGGTGCTGCTCCGCGAGAACGAATCGATCTTCGTTCCGCTCGGCTGCATGCATCGCCTGGAAAATCCGGGCAAGGTTCCGCTGAACCTGATCGAGGTGCAGTCGGGCACGTATCTTGGGGAGGACGACATCGTCCGGGTGCAGGACATCTACCACCGGGTGTGACGCGGCGACCGCAAGCCAATCCGGCAAGCGGCGTCTCGGAGTACCCGATCCGCATCAACACATAACGGAGGGAATGGACATGGGTGCCAAGCAGCAGGCCAAGGATCTCTTGAAGGATGCATTCCCATCGATCTGGCTGCAGTGGCACTTCATGCATCGCCCGAAATCGGCGGAGCGGGAGCTTTCCTATCTCGACAAGATCATCCCGGAAGATGCTGTCACGGTCGACATCGGCGCCAATTGCGGGCTCTACACGCGAAAGCTGGCGCGGCTTTCCCGCGAAGTTCACGCCTTCGAGCCTTCGCACGATATGGCGCGCCTGCTGCGGCGTACGTCTGCTTCAAACGTCAGCGTGCACGAGATCGCGCTGTCGGACCACGAAGGCGACGCTGAGCTCTTTATTCCGCGCGGCGACACGGGCCTGGTCCACGGCCTTGCCTCGCTTGAGCGGCGGGTGATGGCGTCGGCCGATCCGATTGTGGCCGCCCATGTGCCGATGGCGCGGTTGGATTCGGTGATGCATCAGGAGGTCGCCTTCGTGAAGATCGACGTGGAAGGACACGAGCTCAACGTCCTCAACGGCGCCGTCGAGCTCCTGGAGCGCTGCCAGCCGGTGTTCCTGGTTGAGGCGGAGGATCGTCATCGGCCGGCCGCGACGGAATCGGTGTTCGATTTCTTCCGGCAACGGTCCTACCGTGGTTTCTTCCTGAAGGAAGACGATGTGGTCGACGTCGAAAAATTCGATGTCGAGGAGCTGCAGGATGCAGCGGCGCTCGAGGCGGATGGTGGCCGCAAGGAAGGGCTGTTCTACATCAACAATTTCTTCTTCTTCCCGCAGCATCTCGACGGCGAGTCGATGCTGGTCAAATGATGGCCAGTGCGACCGCTGCGATCATTTGGTCAGACAGGATAAGTCATGCATATCACGATGGTCGGCGCCGGTTATGTCGGACTGGTGTCGGGGGCATGTTTCGCCGACTTCGGGCACTACGTCGTTTGCGTCGACAAGGATGAAAAGAAGATCGCAGCGCTCAACAAGGGCGAGATACCGATCCACGAGCCCGGGCTTTCCGAGTTGGTGGCGAGAAACATCGCGCAGGGCCGCCTGGCCTTTGTGACCGACTTGAAGGGGGCGGTCAGCCGTTCCGAAGTCATCTTCATCGCGGTCGGCACTCCGTCCCGCCGCGGCGACGGCCACGCCGATCTTTCCCATGTCTACGCCGCGACGCGCGAGATCGCTACGGCGTTGCCGGAATCCGCGGTCGTGGTGACGAAGTCGACCGTTCCGGTCGGCACCGGCGACGAGGTCGAGCGCATCATCCGCGAGGAGAAGAAGGACGCGAAATTCGCCGTCGTCTCCAATCCGGAATTCCTGCGGGAAGGGGCCGCGATCCAGGATTTCAAGCACCCCGACCGCATCGTCATCGGCACCGAGGATGCATTTGCGAAGGAGGTGATGGCGGAAGTCTATCGTCCACTGCATCTCAACACCTCGCCGATCCTCTATACCAGCCGCCGCACCGCGGAACTGACGAAATATGCCGCCAACTCGTTCCTCGCGACCAAGATCACCTTCATCAACGAGATCGCCGATCTTGCCGAGAAGGTCGGCGCCAATGTCCAGGAGGTCGCCCGCGGTATCGGGCTCGACAACCGCATCGGCTCGAAATTCCTGCATGCCGGTCCGGGCTTCGGCGGCTCCTGCTTTCCCAAGGACACGCTGGCGCTGATCAAGACAGGCCAGGACAACGAGGCTCCGCTGCGGATCGTCGAAACGGTGGTGGCGGTGAACGACCAGCGCAAGCGCGCAATGGCGCGCAAGGTGTCGAATGCCTTCGGCGGCAACATCCGCGGCAAGACCATCGCCGTGCTCGGCGTCACCTTCAAGCCGAACACCGACGACATGCGCGACGCGCCATCGATCCCGCTGATCACGGCGCTGCAGGACATGGGCGCGGCGATCCGCGCGTTCGATCCGGTCGGGATGGAGCAGGCCGAGAAGGTGTTCGAGAATGTCACCTTCTGCCGCGACGCCTATGATTGCGCGCGAGGAAGCCATGCGATCGTGATCGTGACGGAATGGGAGCAGTTCCGCGCGCTCGACCTGAAGAAGATGGCGACGATCATGGCAACGCCCGTGATCGTCGACCTCCGCAACATCTATTCGCCCGAGGATGTGACGCGGAACGGTTTTCATTATTGCGGCGTCGGCCGGCCGAAGCCGCTGGCGTATTAGAGACCCCCGAGCTCCGTTCACCTCGCCCCGCTTGCGGGGAGAGGTCGAAATTCGAGCGCAGCTTGAATTTCGGGTGAGGGGGAGTCTCCACGAGTCCGGTTGCCGCCGTATTCGCGGATAGAGCCCTCACCCCAACCCTCTCAGGGCGAGCTTTGCTCGTCCCGGCCCCGTAAAGAACGGGGGAGGGAGAACCGCCGTCAACCGATCCGATCTGTCTAACCGGTTGCCGCGCCTAAGAGCGCGGCGAGACCGCTTTTTTGCCCGACCGGGCCGGGGCTCGCTTGACAAAATTATTTTAAGCATAAAATATTCCCATGTCGGTCCGGGAGCTGTCCGCGGAGATGCCCCGACGGCCGAAGGTGAGGAGACAGCCATGCGCATCGTCTGCATCGGGGGCGGGCCGGCCGGGCTCTATTTCGGCATCCTGATGAAGATGCTCGATCCGGCGCACCGGATTTCGGTGGTCGAGCGCAACCGCCCCTACGACACCTTCGGTTTCGGCGTCGTGTTCTCCGACGCGACCATGGACAACATGCGCAAATGGGATCCCGTCACGGCGGATGCGATCGAGGAGGCTTTCAACCACTGGGACGATATCGAGGTCCTGATCAAAGGCCGCCGGATGCGCACCACCGGCCACGGCTTTGTCGGCATCGGCCGCAAGCGCCTGCTCAACATCCTGCAGGCGCGCGCCGAGGAACTCGGCGTCGAACTTGTCTTTGAGCGCGAGGTCGATTCCGATCTCGAATTTCCGGATGCCGATTTGATCGTCGCGGCCGACGGCGTGAACTCAAAGATCCGCACGCGCTATGCCGACAGCTTCCAGCCCGACATCCTGATGCGGCCGAACCGCTATATCTGGCTCGGCACCAACAAGCGCTTTGACGCCTTCACCTTCGATTTTCGCAAGACCGAGCACGGCTGGTTCCAGGCGCATATCTACAAATTCGAGGATGGGGCGGCGACGTTCATCGTCGAGACCACGGAAGAAGCGTTCCTGGCGCATGGCCTCGACAAGCTCGACCAGGCCGGCTCCATCGCCTTCTGTGAGAAGGTCTTCGCAGAAGTTCTCGAGGGCCATTCGCTGGTCTCCAATTCGCGCCATCTGCGCGGCTCGGCCTGGCTTTCCTTCCCGCGATTGATCTGCGGCAAATGGACCGCGTTCAACGGCAACAGCCATGTCGTGGTGATGGGCGATGCCGCGCATACCGCGCATTTTGCGATCGGATCGGGGACCAAGCTCGCGCTCGAGGATGCGATCGAGCTGACCAACCAGTTCAAGCAGCTCGGCGCGACGCCGGACAAGATTCCGTCAGTGCTCGCAGCCTACGAGGAGCTTCGGCGCGTCGATGTCGCGCGGATCCAGAATGCCGCGCGCAATGCGATGGAATGGTTCGAGGTGGTCGGCGCGCGCTATGCCGACACGCTGGAGCCCGAGCAGTTCATGTATTCGCTGCTGACGCGCTCGCAGCGCATCAGCCACGAGAATTTGCGTCTTCGCGACAAGACATGGCTCGAAGGCTATGAGCGCTGGTTCGCCGAACGCGCCGGGCTGCCGGATTCGAATGATCGCGTGGCGCCGCCGATGCTCACGCCGTTCCGCATCCGCGGCTTGTCGTTGCCCAACCGCATCATCTGCTCGCCGATGGCGATGTATTCGGCAGAAGAGGGCGTGCCGAACGATTTCCACCTGGTGCATTTCGGCGCCCGCGCGCTCGGCGGCGCCGGACTGATCTTCACCGAGATGACCTGCGTGTCACCAGAGGCGCGGATCACGCCGGGCTGCTGCGGGCTGTGGAACGACGAGCAGGCGAACGCTTACAAGCGTATCGTCGATTTCGTCCACGGCAACAGCGCGGCCAGGATCGGCATCCAGCTCGGCCATGCCGGCCGCAAGGGGTCTACGCGCGTGGCTTGGGAAGGCATGGACGAGCCGCTCCGGGACGGAAACTGGCCGCTGGTGTCGGCCTCCGCCGTTCCCTATCTGCCCGACGGCCAGACGCCGGAGCCGATGACGCGCGCCGAGCTGGATGAGGTGCGCGAGCAGTTCGTCGCCGCAGCCCGGCGCGCGGTGCGGGCCGGCTTCGACATCCTCGAACTGCATTGTGCCCACGGCTATCTGTTGTCGAGCTTCCTCTCGCCGCTCACCAACCGCCGACCTGATCAATATGGCGGCAGCATTGAGAACCGTGCGCGCTATCCGCTGGAAGTGTTTCGCGCGATCCGGCAAGTGTGGCCGCAGGACAAGCCGATCTCGGTGCGCCTGTCGTGTCATGACTGGGCCGAGGGCGGCAACACGCCGGATGATGCGCTTGAGTTCGCAAGGCTGTTCAAGGAAGCCGGCGCCGACTTGATCGATTGTTCCTCGGGGCAGGTCTGGGCCGACGACCATCCGGTCTATGGGCGGCTCTATCAGACGCCGTTTGCCGACAAGATCCGCAACGAGGTCGGCATTGCGACCATTGCGGTCGGCGCGATTTCCGAGGCCGATCACGCCAATTCCATCATCGCCGCCGGCCGCGCCGATCTCTGCGCGATCGCTCGCCCGCATCTCGCCGATGCTGCCTGGACGCTGCACGAGGCCGCCAAGATCGGCGTGAAGTCGATTGCCTGGCCGAAGCAGTATCTCTCCGGCAAGCCGCAATACGAGGCCAATCTGGAACGCGCGGCAGCGGGAGCGAAAGCATGACCCGGAATTTCTGGCCCAATGCGCATGCGCTCATCACCGGTGGCGGCTCCGGCATCGGCGCCGCGGCCGCACGCGCGCTGGCCGAAGTCGGCGTACGCGTGAGTATTGCAGGCAGGAGGCCGGATGCGCTTGCCGAGACGGCGGCGTCCATTGGGGCGCGTGCAGGCGCGGTGCTGCCTGTCGATGTGACCGACGAAATCGCGGTCACCGAAGGCATCAAGCGGATCGAGGCTGAGGCCGGCCCGATCGACATCCTCGTCAACAATGCAGGGAAGGCGCTGAGCGCGCCGTTCGAGAAGACGGATGCCGCGCTGTGGTCGGACATGCTGGCGAGCAACCTCTCCAGCGTCTTCCTGGTGACGCATGCGGTGCTGCCCGGCATGGCGCAACGCGGACGCGGGCGCGTCATCAATGTTGCGTCCACGGCGGGCCTGACCGGCTACGCTTACGTCTCGGCCTATGTCGCCGCCAAGCACGGCGTCGTCGGGCTGTCGCGCGCGCTCGCGCTCGAATATGCGCGCCGCGGCGTCACCGTGAATGCGGTCTGTCCGGGCTATACTGATACGCCGTTGGTGGCCGAGGCGGCCGCCAACATCGTCGCCAAGACCGGCCGGAGCGAAGCGGAAGCGCGCGCAGCCCTGGCAAAGGTCAATCCGATGCAGCGGCTGGTGACGCCTGAGGAGGTCGCGGACACCATTCTTTGGCTCGCCTCCTCAAGCGCATCGTCCATCAACGGACAGGCCATCGCGGTTGCCGGCGGCGAGGTCTTCACGGGATAAGGGAAACGCCCAAGGAAACGCCCAAGGAAACAACATCATGTCTGAGATGAAAGCAAAGCTGCGACCGTTCAAGAATTATCCGGCGCGCCATTTCAAATGGTCCACCGATGACCATGCCCGCGTCGCCACCATCACGCTGAACCGGCCGGACAAGAAGAACCCGCTGACGTTCCAGTCCTACGAGGAGCTGCGCGATCTCTTCCGCGATCTTGCCTACGCCTCCGACGTCCGCGCCATCGTGCTGACCGGCGAGGGCGGCAATTTCTGCTCCGGCGGTGATGTGTTCGAGATCATCGAGCCGCTGACGCGGATGGCGATGCCCGACCTGATTGCGTTCACGCGCATGACCGGCGATGTCGTGAAGGCGATGCGCAAATGCCCCCAGCAGATTGTCGCGGCGATCGACGGTATCTGCGCCGGCGCCGGCGCGATGCTGGCGCTCGCGTCCGATCTGCGGCTGGCGACGCCGCAGGCCAAGACCGCGTTCCTGTTCACGCGCGTGGGACTCGCTGGCGCCGACATGGGCGCGTGCGGACTGTTGCCGCGGGTGATCGGGCAGGGGCGCGCCGCTGAGTTGCTTTACACCGGCCGGGCCATGAGCGCGGAAGAGGGATTTGCCTGGGGCTTTCACAACCGCCTGGTGCCATCGGCGGAGTTGTCGGCCGCGGCTCATGAACTCGCCCGTTCGCTCGCCGACGGCCCATGGTTCGCGCATGGCATGACCAAGACGATGTTCAACCAGGAATGGGCGATGGGCATCGACGAGATGGTGGAGTCGGAAGCGCAGGCGCAGGCGGTCTGCATGGCGACCGGTGATTTCCGCCGCGCCTTCGAGGCTTTCGCCGCCAAGAAGAAACCGGTCTTCGAGGGGAATTGAACCCGTGACGGGAACAAACACATGATCGAACTCCTGCAACCGAACGGCTGGGCCCAGCCGGTCGGCTATGCCAATGGCGTTGCCGCGCGCGGCAAGATGATCTTTGTCGCCGGCCAGATCGGCTGGAACGCGCAATGCGTGTTCGAGACCGACGATCTCGTGGAGCAGATCGCCCAGACCCTGCGGAACGTCGTCGCGGTCGCCGCCAGCGGCGGCGCAACGCCGGAGCATATCGTGTCGATGACCTGGTTCCTGCTCGACCGCCGCGAATACTCCTCGCGGTTGAAAGAGATCGGCGCGGTCTACCGCGACATCATGGGCCGCCGTTTCCCGGCGATGACGGCGGTGCAGGTCTCCGGCCTGATCGAGGATCGCGCCAGGGTCGAGATCCAGGCCATCGCGGTGGTTCCGGATTGAGGTGGTGAGAGCGTTAACCTAAGTCGCGGGCGGAGTGGATGCTGAGACCATAAAGCGTCTTGCGAGCGGCTCTGACGCCGTGCGACCCTGCCACCTCTCACAACGTCCGGGTTTCGAGCGGAGTAGGGCGATGAAGGCGATTATCGTCGGCGGCGGGATTGGCGGGCTCACGACGGCGCTGATGCTACGGGCTCGCGGCATTTCCTGCGAATTGTTCGAGCAGGCGGAAACGATCCGCGAGCTCGGCGTCGGCATCAACACCCTGCCGCATGCGATCCGCGAACTCGCCGGGCTTGGCCTGCTTGACGCGCTCGACAAGGTTGCGATCCGCACCTACGAGCTGTTCTACCTGACGCGCCATGGCCAGCAGGTCTGGCACGAGAAGCGCGGGCTGGACGCCGGCCATGAGGTGCCGCAATTCTCCGTTCATCGCGGCCGCCTGCAGGGCGTCATCTATCAGGCGGTGGTTGAGCGGCTCGGCAGCGAGGCGATCTACACCGGTTGCCGGCTCGGCGCGTTCACGCAGGATGAAGGCGGCGTCGCGGCCTACTTCTTCGATCGTGCAGGCCAGCATGTGCACACGGCGCGCGGCGATATCCTGATCGGCGCCGACGGCATCCACTCGAAAGTGCGCGAGACGCTGATTCCGAACGAGGGGCCACCCTGCTGGAACGGCCTGATGCTGTGGCGCGGCGCCGCCGACTGGCCCGCGTTCCTGACGGGCCGCTCGATGATCATCGCCGGCGGCCTGAACGCCAAGGCCGTGATCTATCCGATCGCGGAAGGCTCGAGCCCGGCCGGCCGTCTCACCAATTGGGCGGTGATGGTGCGGATCGGCGACGGCGCGTCACCGCCGCCGCGCCGCGAGGGCTGGTCGAACCTCGGCAGGCGCGAAGAGCTGATGCCGCATGTGGCAGGCTTCTCGATCCCGCAGGTCGACTTTGCAGCGCTGGTCGGCGCCACGCCGGAATTCTGGGAATATCCGTGCTGCGACCGCGATCCCTTGCCCTATTGGACCAGCGGGCGCGTCACCTTGCTCGGCGATGCCGCGCATCCGATGTATCCGGTCGGCTCCAACGGCGCTTCGCAGGCCATCCTCGATGCGCGATGCCTCGCGGATGCGCTGGCGCGTTCGGAGCATCCGCGTCAGGCGCTGGTCGCCTACGAACGCCAGCGCCTGCCGATGACCGCTGACATCGTCGCCTCCAACCGTCGCGGCGGGCCCGAGGGCGTGATCGATGCGGTCGAGCAGATCGCGCCGCAGGGGTTCACAGATATCGAGTCTATTCTGAGCTATGAGGCGCGCGAAGCGATCGTGCGCGGCTACGCCGCCAAGGCCGGCTTCGCCGCGCGCGTGGTGGCACGGCAATCGTGACGGGCGTCGCGGGCTTCATCCTTCGAGACGGCCGCTGCGCGGCCTCCTCAGGATGAGGTCTAACGGCGAGGCGAGTCTCAGACCCTAATGGTGAGGAGCGCGGCTTGCCGCGCGTCTCGAACCATGAGGCCCCAGACCTCTCATCCTGCTCTTGCTGCGTAGCCCGGATGGAGCGCAGCGCAATCCGGGACACCGTCGATTGGGGCGATCAACCCCGGATTACGCTGCGCTCCATCCGGGCTACGTGCTACGCCGGGGGCGGCGGCAGGAAGTGGATGTTGTGCTCAGCGGCGAGTTTCACCACATCGTCCGGGTTCTGCTCCCGCATATTGTGGATCGCCCAGAACAGATCATAGAGCCGGCGCGTCGGCGACACCCAGAACAGCGTCTTCGCGGCCTGCTGCGACTTGTTGAAGATGCCGTGCGGCTTGCCCATGGGCAGGCGCACGAGATCGCCAGGAGTAGCTGACTCGTCCGCGCCGTCGAGCATGAAGTCGAGCTTGCCTTCGAGGATGTAGAGATATTCGTCCTGGTCGGGATGGATGTGCGGCGGCACGAAAGTGCCGGGCGGAAACGTCGCATGCCAGGAGAACGAGTGCTCGGTGCGGTTCTTCGGCACATAGGTCTGGCCGAGGATGTTCCAGGTGATGCCTTGCATGCCCTCGTTGGCGCGCGTGATGCCCGCGATCTCGTCGTTCATTGTTCCACTCCCTCGCTTACTTGCCCGTTCACTTGGCTGAGCAATCCTTGGCGTAACGGTCGCCGTAATTTTCAAACACTTTCTGTACGATCTCGGTCTGGAACTTTCCATCAGGACGTTTCGCGACCTGGGTCAGATAGAAGTCCTGGATCGGATAGCCGTTGGTGTTGAACTTGAATCCGCCGCGAAGCGAGACGAAGTCCGCCTTCTTGAGCGCCGCCGCGACCGCCTCCTTGTTGGAGAGATCGCCGTTCACCGCCTTCACCGCGCTGTCGATCAGCAGCGCCGCGTCGTAAGCCTGCATGGCGTAGGTGCCGGGCACGCTCTTGTAGGCGGCTTCATAGGCAGCGACGAACTTCTTGTTCTGGGGATTGTCGAGGTTGGGCGCCCAGTTGGCGCCGCCGAACATGCCGACCGCCGCGTCCTGCTGCGCCGGCAACGTCGATTCATCGACCGTGAAGGCTGACAGCACGGGCACGGTGGCGCCGGCCTGCTTGTACTGCTTCACCAGATTGACGCCCATGCCACCCGGCATGAAGGTGAACAGCGCATCCGGCTTCAGCGAGGAGATTTTTGTCAATTCGGGCTGAAAGTCGAGCGTGTTAAGTGGCGTATAGGATTCGTCGACGATCTCGCCCTTGTAGTCGAGCTTGAAGCCGGCCACGGAGTCGCGCCCTGCCTGGTAGTTCGGCACCAGGAGATAGACGCGCTTGTAGCCGCGGTCCTGCGCGACCTTGCCGAGGATCTCGTGCACCTGGTCGTTCTGATAGGAGGTGACGTAGAAGAACGGGTTGCATTCCTTGCCGGCGTAGCTCGAGGGCCCGGCATTGGGCGAGATCAGGAACGTCTTGTTCTCGGTCACGGGGCGGTGGATTGCCTGCAGGATATTGGAGAAGATCGGCCCAACCACAAAATCGACCTTGTCGCGTTCCAGGAGCCCGCGCACCTTGGTCACCGCGCCATCCGGCTTGAGTTCATCGTCGACATTGACGACCTCGACCTCGCGGCTCGCCATCTTGCCGCCGAGATCCTTGATCGCCAGCGCAAAGCCGTCGCGCACCTGTTGGCCGAGCGCGGCGGCCGGGCCCGACGTCGTCACGATGACGCCGATCTTGATCTTCTCCTGCGCCAACGCAGGTCCGGCAGCAAGGGCGAACAGCGCCGCCAATCCTGCCAACTTCAATGCCCGTTTCATGGTCTCTCCCCGCGCCAACAAAGATCAAAATCTCGCGCCACAGCTTATTCTGACGACGGCAAGCGCCGCAAGCGAATGCCTCGCCGGGTCTGGGCCGCCCGCGGACCGTTCAGCCGCCCGCGGTCTGTATGCAAGCGCCGCGCCAAATTGCTTGAAGCTTAAAGAGATCCCGCGATATCATGGAGCATCGCTCATTCGGCTTGCGATATGCCGCGAATTGTTTGAAGGTCAAAACGATCGGCTGCGATTGGCGCCGCGAAAGGCGTGACTGCCCATGATGCTTGATTCCGAGACAAAAGCGGTCGAACTGCCGGAAGATCATGGCACGGAGCTCCGGCTCTGGCTTCGGCTTCTGACCTGCACCACCCTGATCGAGGGCGAGGTGCGCAGCCGCCTTCGCGAGCGCTTCGACGTCACGCTGCCGCGCTTCGACCTGATGGCCCAGCTCGACAAGGTGCCTGACGGCATGACGCTATCAGACCTTTCCAAGCGCATGATGGTATCGAACGGCAATGTGACTGGTCTGGTCGAGCGGCTGGTGGAATCGGGTCATCTCGACCGCCGCACCTCGGAGACCGATCGGCGCGTGCAGTTCATCCGATTGACAAAGCTCGGCCGTGCCGAGTTCCGCAAGATGGCGGCCGAGCACGAGACCTGGATCGCCGATATCTTCGCCGACCTCTCGCGCAAGGATATCAGTGAATTGATGCGGCTGCTCGCCAAGACAAAAGCATCGGCGCAGCGATCGGCCAAGGCGCGGACGCCGTGAGTGGTGTCGACTATGAAGTCGAATACAACAATCGCGCGCGGGTGCCGGAACATCCGGCGCTGATCGAGGGCTGGGCCAGGGACGCATCCGCCTATCGCGCGCAGCATGCGCCGCGCCGCATCGCCTACGGCCCCGGCAATCGCCACACCATTGATTTGTTTGAAAGCGGCGAAGGGCCGATCGTCGTCTTCATCCACGGCGGCTATTGGCAGGCGCTCGACGGCTCCTTCTTCAGCCATTGCGCGCGCGGGCTCAATACCCACGGGGTCACGGTCGCTGTGCCGAGCTACGATCTCTGTCCTGCCGCCACCATTGCCGATATCATCGGCCAGATGCGCGATGCGTCGCGCGAATTGGCGCGCCTCGGACGACTGCTGGTGATGAGCGGTCATTCTGCGGGCGGGCATCTCGCCGCCTGCATGCTCGCGACCGATTGGATGGCGTTCGATAGGTCGTTGCCGAAGCGGCCGGTCATATCGGCCTATTCGATCTCGGGCCTGTTCGAGCTCGCGCCGCTGGTCGAAACCTCGATCAACAAGGCGTTGCGTCTGGATGCTGCGGCAGCCGAGGCCGCAAGTCCGCTGTTCTGGCGGCCGCCAGCCGGAACAGCGCTGGATGCGGTGGTCGGCGAAACCGAAAGCGCCGAATATCATCGGCAAAGCCGCACCATCGTCGAGCAATGGGGCGCGGCCGGCGTTGCCACCCGGTTCGGTGTCGTCGCCGCTGCCAATCATTTCACCGCGATCGCGCCGCTGGCCGATCCGCACTCGGCGATGGTTACGCGCCTGCGCGAATTGGCGCAGGGCTGAATTCTCCTCACGTTCCGGCGAAGCGCAAAATCGGCCCTTGCGCGGAATTGTTTTAAGTATAAAATTGTCGCCGGATACGCTGCCGGGCGTCCTCGATGTGTGATCGTGAGCATTCTTGCTGGAAAGCGAGGGGCGATGGATATGGCAGTTCTTGCACCGAAGCTGGGCCCTTCCGCCCATGTCGATACGTTCACGCGCGACAATCTTCCGCCGCTCCATCAGTGGCCGGACCTGCTGCTCGACCGGCCTGAATTTCAATATCCAGAATATCTCAACGCCGCGGTCGAACTGACCGACCGCATGGTCGAGAAGGGGTTTGGCGACCGCATTGCGCTGATCGGCAACGGTCGCCAGCGCACCTACAAGGAATTGACCGACTGGTCCAATCGCCTTGCGCATGCGCTGGTCGAGAACTATGGCGTCAAAGCCGGCAACCGTGTGCTGATCCGTTCCGGCAACAATCCGGCCTTCGTTGCCGTCTGGCTCGCCGCGACCAAGGCTGGCGCCGTCGTCGTCAACACCATGCCGATGTTGCGCGCCGGCGAACTGGAGAAGATCGTCGACAAGGCCGAAATCTCGCTGGCGCTGACCGACAGCCGTATCGCCGATGAGCTCGTCGCCTGCGCGAAGATCAGCAAATTCCTCAGGCAGGTCGTCAATTTCGACGGCACGCAGAACCACGACGCCGAGCTCGATCGCGTCGCGTTGAGCAAGCCGGTGCGGTTCGAGGCGGTCAAGACCGGCCGCGACGACGTCGCGCTGTTGGGATTCACATCGGGCACGACCGGCGAGCCGAAGGCGACGATGCATTTCCACCGCGATCTCCTGATCATTGCGGATGGTTATGCGAAGGAAGTGCTTGATGTCACCGAGGACGACGTCTTCGTCGGGTCGCCACCGCTGGCCTTCACCTTCGGCCTGGGCGGGCTCGCGATCTTTCCGTTGCGGTTCGGCGCTACTGCGACGCTCCTGGAAAATGCCGCTCCGAACCAGATGGTCGAGATCATCGAGACCTACAAGGCGACAATCTGTTTCACTGCGCCGACGGCGTACCGCGCGATGATGGCCGCGATGGACAACGGCGCCGACCTGTCCTCGCTGCGCATCGCAGTTTCTGCCGGCGAGACACTGCCGGCGCCAGTATTCGAAAGCTGGACCAGGAAGACCGGCAAGCCGATCCTCGACGGCATCGGCAGCACGGAGATCCTGCACATCTTCATCACCAACCGGATCGGCGATGCCGTAGCGGGCACGACCGGACATCCGGTCTCAGGCTATGAGGCAAAGATCGTCGATGACGACATGAACGAGTTGCCGCCCGGCAAGGTCGGCAAGCTCGCGGTGCGTGGCCCGACCGGGTGTCGCTATCTCGCGGACCCGCGCCAAACCAAATATGTGCGCGATGGCTGGAACCTGACCGGCGACGCGTTCGTACGCGACGAGAATGGCCGGCTCTCTTTCGTCGCCCGCGCCGACGACATGATCATTTCTTCCGGCTACAACATCGCGGGTCCCGAGGTCGAGGCCGCGCTATTGACACATCCCGACATCGCGGAGTGTGCGGTGGTGGGGCAGGCCGATGAGGAGCGCGGGCAGATCGTTTCGGCCTATGTCGTGCTGAAGCAGGGCTGCCGCTGTGACGATCTGCAGGTCAAGCTCTTGCAGGATCACGTCAAGGCCAAGATCGCGCCGTACAAATATCCTCGCGCCATCAGCTTCGTCGACGCGCTGCCGAAAACGCAGACCGGCAAGATCCAGCGCTTCAAATTGCGCGAAGCGAGCTGACCTAGAGCGTAGTGCCATTTGGTTGGACTGGCCACGAGTCCGCTTCACCTCTCCCGCTTGCGGGGGAGGCATAGGCCGCCTTTGGCGGCCGTTCCTCAGAACGCCGAAGCGGAGCTTCGGCTATGGCGTCAGCGTCGGGTGGGGCTCTCTCCACACGATCGGACAGTGTGAATCGCGGAGAAACCCCCACCCTGGCCCTCCCCCGCAAGCGGGAGAGGGAGCGCAGCACCTGTCCCGGACGCAATCGAGCTGACCTCAGTCCTGCTCTTCCCGCATCCGGCCGATCAGGAGGTCGGCCACCAGCCGGCAGGACGGCGACAGGTTTCGGCTCGCCAGCCGGACCATGGTGACCTGCGTTGCTTCCAGCCGCTTGTCGCGTAGCGGCACGGCGACGAGCAGGCCGGCCTCCAGCGCCGACACTGCGGCGACGCGCGGCAGGAAGGTGGCGAGATCGGTGCGGGCGGCAAGCCTTTGTGCGAAGGCGAGCGAGTTGGTCTCGGTGCAGACCTCGAGCCTGACCTTCGCTTGCGCGCAGGCCCGATCGACTTCCTGGCGGATGCCGAAGGACGGATCGGGGACCACGACGCGTAGCCCTGCGAGTTCCTTCACTGTGCAGCTCGCCTTGTTCGCCAGCGGGTGGCGCGGCGAGACGATCAGGCACAGCGACTGCCGCATCCGCCCGAGCTCGATCAGATCGCTGCGCGGCGCGCGGCCGAACACGAAGCCGAGGTCGACATCGTTGTGGCCGACTCTCTCGGCCACGTCGCGCGAGCCCACCATCGTCATCGAGATCGAGATGCCCGGATAGTCGCCGGCAAGGTCGACGGCGAAATTCGACAGAAAGCTCATCAGCATGCCCTCAACGGTGGCGATCCTGACCTGCCCACGCCGCGAACTATCGAACTCCTGCACCTTGACGCGGATGCCGTCGAGCTGATTGCGGTTCTCGACCGCGTAGCGGTAGAGTAGGTTACCGGCGCCGGTGAGCTGCATCCCGCGCGGGCCGCGCTCGAACAGTTTTGCCGAAAGCTCCTCCTCGATCGCCTGCATCTGCCGGCTGATCGCGCTCGGCGCGATCCGCAGCGAAGCCGCCGCCTGCTTGATCGAGCCGCATTCGGTGACCTCGCGGAAATATCGGATGGCGGCTGACTCGATCATGCGGCTTTCGTCCTCCCCTCGCGGCCTGCCCAACAAGGCGGCAGGCGCTGACCAGGGGTCGAATTATTCGACCTCAGACCTCTAATTTCAATGCTTTTATTCGAATGCGGGATTTGCCATCATTTTTATGTTTCAGTCTCTGGCCGCCATGGAGAAGTATTCTATGAATAAGTCTTGGGTCGCTCGTTACGCGCGTCTTGCAGCCCCGCTATGGGCGGCAGCGGTTCTCTGCGGCGCGCAGACTTCTAACGCGTCGGCCGAGGACGTCATCCGTTTCGGCGCGCCGCTGCCGATCACCGGCCCGCTCGCGCCCGAAGCGATCAAGCAGCAGCAGGGTTATGACCTCTGGGCCGAGGAGGCGAACAAGGCCGGCGGCATTTCCGTCGGCGGCAAGAAATACAAGGTCGAGATTGTCTACGCCGACTATCAGTCGAACACGCCGCGCGCGGTGCAGGCGACCGAGCAGATGATCAGCCAGGACAACGTCAACTTCATGTTCGGCGCCTTCGGTTCCGGCGCGGCCAAGGCGGCGAGCACCGTGTCCGAGAAGTACAAGGTACCGACGCTGGCGGCGACCGCGTCCTCCGTCCAGGTCTATGACCAGGGCTACAAATATCTGTTCGGCACCTTCACGCCGAACGACACGCTGACGACGCCGCTGACCCAGATCATCAAGGCCAAGGTGCCCGAGGTGAAGAAGGTCGCGATCCTCGCGCGCAACGATTTGTTCCCGCTCGCGATCGCGCAGGAAATGGAGAAGTCGGCCAAGGCCAACGGCTTTGACCTCGTCTATTTCGAGAAATATGCGATCGGCACACTCGATCACTCGGCGACGCTGTCGCAAATCAAGTCGCTCGCGCCGCAATGGATATTCGTCACCGGCTACATCAACGACCTGCTCCTGATCCGCAAGCAGATGGTCGACCAGGAGATGAAGGCGCCGATTGTCACGATGATCGCCGGTCCGGCCTATCAGGAATTCATCGAGTCCGGCGGCAAGACCGCCGAGAACATCACCAGCGCCTCCTGGTGGCATCCGGCCGAGCGGTATGAGGGTAAGGACATCTTCGGCTCGACCGAGAATTTCGTGAAGCTGTTCAAGGCCAAGTACAAGAGCGAGCCGGACTACGGCCAGGCTTCCGCGGCACTCTGCGGCGCGCTGTTCCAGATGGCGATCGAAAAGGCCGGCTCGCTCGATCGCGACAAGGTGCGCGATGAGCTCGCCAAGCTCGACGTGGTGACCTTCTTCGGCCCCGTCAGGTTCGGTGCCAACGGCCAGATCAACTCGCTCGATCCGCCGGTCTTCCAGATCCAGGGCGCCAAGCCCGTGGTGTTGTTCCCGGAAGCGATCAAACAGGGCGATCTCAAGGTTGGCGTCAACTGATGACCAACCGTCATTGCGAGCAGAGCGAGGCCGCCAGAAAGAATGGATTGCTTCGTCGCTGCGCTCCTCGCAATGACGCACGGCAATAAGCGCGATTAGGCATCACACATGCACGCAGCCCAGATCCTGGTGAACGCGGTGGTCCTCGGCTGCCTCTATGCCTGCATCGCGATCGGCTTCTCGCTGGTCTGGGGCGTGCTCAACGTCATCAACCTGATCCACGGCTCCTTCATCGTGCTCGGCGCCTATCTCGCCTTCGGGCTCTACAACGCGCTGCACATCTCGCCCTGGTATTCGATCGCGGTCGCCGCGCCACTGTTCTTCGTGCTCGGCTACCTCCTGCAGCGACTATTGCTCAACCGCGTGATCACGGCGCCCGTGCTGGTGACGCTGACGATGACGTTCGGACTCGACCTGATCCTGAACAACGCGATGATCTATTTCTTCAAGGCCGATTACCGCAAGCTGACGCTGACGCCGTCGCTGGGATCGGTCTCGATCTTCGACGTGGTGGTGCCGGTCGACCGTCTCATCGCGACGGTTTCCGCGCTGGCACTGACCGGATTGCTCTATCTCCTGCTGCGGCGCTCGCGCGTCGGGCGCGCCATCGTCGCGGTGCGGCTGGACCGCGACGCGGCCGTGCTGATGGGCGTCGACGTCAAGTCGATCTACGCGATCGCGTTCGGCCTCGGCGCTGCGCTTGCCGGCTGCGCCGGCGTGCTGATGGCGCTGATCTTCCCGATCTCGCCATTGACCTCGTCGGGCTATCTCGGAAAGGCCTTCGTGGTCTGCGTGCTCGGCGGTCTCGGGAGCGTCTCGGGCGCGCTCGCGGGCGGCCTGCTGCTGGCGCTGGTCGAAGGGATCGGCTCGACCTTCTTCGGCCCGGCGCACGCGACGACGCTGTCCTTCATCCTGCTCATCGTCTTCCTGATCCTGCGCCCGCAGGGGCTGCTTGGCCGGAAGGGTTTCGAATGACGAAGTCGAATGTCGCGCTGCTTGTCCTGCTCGCGGTCGTTGCATCGCTGCCGCTGTTCGGCGGCGCCTATGCGCTGCGGCTCGGCACCATCGCCTGCATGTATGCGATCATGGCGCTGTCGTGGAATGTGGTCGGCGGCTTCGCCGGCTATCCCTCGTTTGCGACCGCGGCCTTCTTCGGCTTCGGCGCCTACACCGCGGGCGTGCTGCTCAACAAGGGATTGCCGCTCTGGCTCTGCGTCGTCATCGCGGCGGTCACCGCCTTGCTGATCGCGGCTGTACTCGGCGCGGCTCTCCTGCGCCTGCGCGGACATTACTTTGCGATCGCAAGCCTCTCGCTGGTCGAGGTGCTGCGCGAGCTCGTCAACAATGCCACCGATCTCACCGGTGGCGGCATGGGACTCAACATCCCCCTGGGTTCCGGCTCCGGCGTGCTCGCCGAAGCGATGTTCTTCTTCTACGCGATGTGGATCCTGCTGCTGCTCACCGTGCTGATGGTGATGGCCGTCGCCGGCTCGAAGCTCGGCTTCGGGCTCGCCTGCATCCGCCAGAACGAGACCGCCTCCAGCATGGTCGGCCTCAACACCACTCTCTATAAGAGCATCGCCTTCGGCCTGTCGGCCTGTTTCGTCAGCGCGGCCGGCGGCGTCTATGCCGCCTGGGTGCACTATATCGACCCGTCCGATGTCTTCGATATTCTCTATTCGGTGAAGCCGATTGTGATGGCGCTGATGGGCGGGCTCGGCTCGCCGCTCGGCGTTGCCTGCGGTGCGTTCCTTTATCTAGGGCTCGAGGAGGTGGTCTGGCGCAACTACATTCAAATCCACACCGGCGTGCTCGGGCTGATCATCGTCCTCTTGCTCCTGTTCCTGCCGCATGGCCTGATCTCGTTGCGGCCGGCCAACCTCTGGCGACGGGTCAAGCATGTCTGAGATCCTTCGCCTCGAAAACGTATCCCGGCATTTCAGCGGCCTGCAGGCCCTGCGCGATGTCACGCTCACCGTCAACAGGGGCGAGGTGCTCGGCCTCATAGGACCAAACGGCGCGGGCAAGACCACGCTGGTCAACACCATCTGCGGCGTCACGCCGGCCAATTCCGGCAAGATCACTTTCGATGGCAAGGACATCACACGCATTAAGACCTATCAGGCGGCGCGGCTCGGCCTGTCACGTACCTTCCAGATCGTTCAGCCCTTTGCCGAATTTACCGCGCTGGACAATGTCGCCGCAGCCGCGCTGTTCTCGCAGCCGGGCCAAAGCCTGAAGATGGCGCGCGAGCAGGCAATGGCTCATCTGGTCTATGTCGGTCTCGAGCTGCAGGCCAATCACCCTGCCGCTACGTTGACGCTCGCGATGCGCAAGCGGCTGGAGCTTGCGAAGGCCCTCGCGATGAAACCAAAATTGCTGTTCCTCGACGAGGTCAATGCCGGCCTCAACAGTGCCGAGGTCGAGCGCGCGACCAAGCTGATCCATGAGCTTGCCGCCAGCGGCATCACCATCGTGATGATCGAGCATCTGATGAAGGTCGTGCTCAATGTCTGCACCCGCATCACGGTACTGCACAACGGCGCGCTGATCGCCGATGGCGCGCCGCGCGAGGTGATCGAGAATCCCGCGGTGGTCGAGGCCTATCTCGGCCAGCAATATGCCAAACGGAATGTCGCCCGTGGCTAACTCCCTGATCCTCGAACTGAAGGGGCTGTGCGCCGGCTATGGCGAGATCCAGGTGCTGTGGGGCATCGATCTCGACGTCCGCCACGGCGAGATCACCGCATTGATCGGCTCCAATGGTGCCGGCAAGACCACGCTGATGCGGGCGCTGTCGGGCCTGATCCCGACCACCGCGGGCAATTATTTCTCGGAAGGCCGCGATCTCACCGGCGACACCGCCGCCGGGATCCTCGCGCACGGCATCGTGCATGTGCCGGAGGGACGGCGGCTGTTCGGCGCCATGAGCGTCGAGGAGAACCTCCTGATGGGCGCATATTTGCGCGACGCTGGTCGCGCCGAGATCAATCGCGACCTCGAGCAGGTCTATGCCACGTTCCCGAAGCTGCGCGAGCGGCGGCGGCAAGCGGCGGCGACCCTGTCAGGCGGCGAGCAGCAGATGTGCGCGATCGGCCGCGGCCTGATGAGCGCGCCGCTGCTGTTGATGATCGACGAGCTCTCGCTCGGACTTTCGCCCTTGCTGGTCGAGCAGCTCGTGGCGGCGCTGCGCGAACTCAACGCTGGCGGCACGTCGATCCTGCTGGTGGAGCAGGACGTCACCATCGCGCTCGATCTCTGCCACCGCGCCTTTGTCATGGACATGGGCCGTATCGTGCGGAGTGGCTCGGGAAGCGAACTGCTCGCCGATCCGATCGTCCGCGATGCCTATCTCGGCGTTCTCCACGAATGACCGAACCCGGGCTTTCCTAACCCCTTTACGTTGCAAAGAGGTATCATGATTACGACCATCGAGGTTCAAGACGGCGGTTATCGCTTCATGCCGGGCGTCAGCCAGTATTCCTGCGGTATCGGCGCGTTGCCGGGTTTCACCATCGAACGCGTCCGTTTTGCCGATCCGGTGCCGCTGAAGGCAGGCTTTGCGCGGATTGCCGAAATCCTCAACAATGCCGGCCGTCCGCTGACGGCGTTCGGCGCCTGCGAATTGCGCTCGCCCGCGCCGTTCACCGAAGAGGGCTTTCGCGCCTTCAACGACATCTACATCAAGACCCTGATCGAATGGGGCATAATGAAGGACGGCGTCAATCCGGTGGCGCGCAGCAATGTCTGTCCGAAGATCGGTCCGCCGGCCGAGCCCTGCTTCCACGCTTTCTCCTACGCGGTGCCGGCGCCCCAGGCGGCGCCGTCTTTCGTGATCGCCGGCAGCGGCGAGTCGGCCGAAGGCAAGGCGAACTATCGGGATCACATCATCAGTCCCGGCGACGTCAGCCCGGCGGGCATGCTTGCCAAGGCAAAATGGGTGCTGGATGAGATGGAACGTCGCATGAGCGCGTTCGGCGGCACCTGGAAACAAACGACCGGCGTGCAGCTTTACACCGTGCAGGACGTCTATTCGATCCTGGAAAGCGAGCTCGGCCGCCGCGGCGTGTTCAGGAATGGCCTGACCTGGCATTTCAACCGCCCGCCGGTGGTCGGTCTCGACTACGAGATGGATTGCCGCTGCGTTCACATCGAAAAGGTGATCTGAGTTCTTCTCCTTCTCCCCGTTCTTACGGGGAGAAGGTCGGGATGAGGGGCTCTATCCGCGAACACCGTGGCAGATGGGTTCGCGGAGGCTCCCCCTCACCCGAAATTCAAGTTGCGCTTGAATTTCGACCTCTCCCCGCACTCGGGGCGAGGTGAGGCGGAGTTCGCCTCTCGATCTCGCAGCATCATCACATCCAGTTCGCATCAAAAGCGCGTGTTGGCCCGTGTTCAACCAAGCCGCTTCCTTGACAGGTGAGGAGCCAATCGTTTCCTTTGCTGCTCCAGATCTTGCTCCGGCTGGGACGTCAATGCAAAGCGAAGCGGCAGTCATCAGGCGGCGTGATCTTTTCTCGTTGATCGGCGCGATGGCCGGCAGCGCGGCGATGTATCACGCGATGACCAGCCTCGGCTTCGCCTCCGAGTCGAACTACAAGGGGCCGGTGAGGCTCGAGGGCGACCCGAAGGGCGCATCCGTCCTGATCCTCGGCGCGGGACTTGCCGGCATGACGGCGGCGCTGGAGCTGCGCAAGGCGGGCTACAAGGTCCAGATCCTCGAGTTCAACAATAGGGCAGGCGGCCGCAACTGGACGCTGCGCGGCGGCGACACGTTCGTCGAACTCGGCGGCTACAGGCAGACCTGCGAATTCGATCACGGTCTCTACATCAACCCAGGCCCGTGGCGGATTCCCTACCACCATCGTGCATTGCTTGACTATTGCAGGCGGCTCGGGGTTGCGCTCGAACCCTTCATTCAGTTGAACCACAACGCCTATCTGCACGCCTCGCGTGCGTTCGGAGGTACACCGCAGAAGATCCGCGCGATCAAGGCGGATTTCCAGGGCCAGGTTTCCGAACTGCTCGCGAAAGTGACTCAGCAGGGCAAGCTCGACGAAGCGGTGTCCAAGGAAGACCAGGAAATCCTGCTGCAGGCGCTGCGCTCCTGGGGCGCGCTCGATTCCGACTACAGATACAATGCCAATCTCGTCTCGGCCGAGTTCCGCGGCTATGCGCGCGAGCCCGGCGGGGGCTTAAGTTCCGCGCCGCTGCCGAGCGACCCCGTCACTTTGTCGGAGCTCTTGCGGTCGCGGGTCTGGCGCTACTTGCAGAGTTTTGCGCGCTACAATTTCCAGACCACGATGTTCCAGCCGGTCGGCGGCATGGACATGATCGGCAAGGCCTTTGCCAAGGAGGTCGGCGACCTCATTCGCTATAACGCCAAGGTGACGCAGATCCAGCAGAACGACCGCGGCGTCACGGTGAGCTATGTCGACACGACAAGTCCCTCGACGGTGCTGCACGCAAAAGCGGATTGGTGCATCTGCACGATCCCGCTGTCGATCCTGAGCCAGATCCCGATCGACGTCGGTAGCCGCATGGAGGCCGCGATCGACGCCGTTGCCTATGCCGGCGCGGTCAAGATCGGCCTGCAGTTCAAGCGCCGCTTCTGGGAGGAGGACGAGGCGATCTATGGCGGCATCAGCTATACCGACCTGCCGATCCGGCAGATCGCCTACCCCAATGCAGGCTTCAATCGCGCCGGCCGCGGTGTGCTGCTCGGCGCCTATCTGTTCGAGGGTGCGAATGCCTATGAGTTCACCGCGATGACGCCGGCGGAACGGATCGCAAGCGCCGTCGAATTCGGTTCCATGATCCATCCGCAATACAAGCAGGAGTTCGAGAACGGCGTTGCGGTCGCCTGGCACCGCGTGCCCTTCACCCTCGGCTGCAGCGGTGAATGGACCGACGAGGGCAGGGCGAAACACTACAAGAATCTGTGCCAGATCGACGGGCGCATCGTGCTGGCCGGCGAACACGCATCCGATCTGCCGTCCTGGCAGGAGGGGGCGATCCTGTCCTCGCTCGACGCCATCGCGCGACTGCACGAGCGGGTGGTGAAAACATGAGGCCGACGAGAGCCCATTTCGTTGCGCCAGCGGCAGGCGCCGTACTGCTCGCGTTCCTCCCAGCGGCCGCGGACTTCGCGCAGGACAACACCGCCACGCGCCCGACTTTCAGCTCGGGCTACCGCTTCGTCGAAATGACCGGCGAGGAACTGTTCGCCAATGTCTGCCAGGGCTGCCACATGCCCGATGCCTCGGGTGCCGGCGGCGCCGGGGCCTATCCCTCGCTGATCGCCAACCGGAATCTTGCAACCTCTAGCTATGCCGTCCATCTCGTCGTCAACGGCCGGCGCGGCATGCCGGCCTTCGGCGACATGATGACCGATGGTCAAGTCGCCGCGGTTGTGAATTATCTCAGGACGCATTTCGGCAACAGCTATACGGATGCGGTGACGGCCAGGGAAGTCGCCGAAGCGCGCCGCTAGAGCATGATCCGGAAAAGTGGAAACCGGTTTTCCGAAAAGATCATGCTCAAACAAATTAAACGGGGGAGCACATGAAATTTCGTACAATGCCGCTGATTGTCTTGCTCGCGGCGATGGTTTCCGTGCCTGCGCAGGCCGAGATCGTCAGGCATCCAATTCCCAATTCGACATTTCCGATCGCGCAGTCGGTGCAGGTCACCGGCAACGCCACGATCTATTATGTCAGCGGCCAGGTGCCGCCGGTGATCAACAAGGACGCCGATCCTTCGAGCCGGGAGGCCTATGGCGACATCAAGGCCCAGACCGTCGGCGTGCTCAACCGGATCAAGGGTATCCTTGAAGGGCTCGGCCTCGGCATGGGCGACGTCATCAAGATGCAGGTGTTCCTGGTGCACAGCCCGACCGCGCCGATGGATTTCAAGGCCTTTATGGAAGGCTATACCCAGTTCTTCGGCAGCAGCCAGCCGAACCTTCCGGCGCGCTCGGTGGTCGGCGTCGCCTCGCTCGCCAATCCCGGCTTCCTGGTCGAGATCGAGGTGGTCGCGGCAAAAGACGCGAAATAATTCACCGCTGCGCGATTCACTCGCCCGGAACCAGGCTCCCGAGCGGCGGCCGCGAGAGACGCCGATGCCTTCGGCGCGAAAGATACAGCAGAAAGCCGGTGACCACGAAGAGCGGCATCAGCGCCGCGGCGACCATGAACAGCAGCTTGCCCGGCCAGCCAAAGATGCTGCCGCGGTGAATATCGAGCACGCTCGAAAGCATCCGCTCCCCGAGGGGCTTGTCCGCGTAGATTTCCGACGACAGCAGCCGGCCGGTGATGGCATCGATGCGGAATTCATCGCGCGCGCCCGGATGCGAGGCATCGCGCGCCCAGGACCGGATGCGCACGACGGTCCCCGCGTCGGCGGGCGGCGCCAGCAGGGCCGTCGCGTAGCGGCTGCCCTGTTCGTGCAGGAAGGTCGACCATACGCGATCGAGCGTAAGCGGCTTGGCATCGGCTGCGCTGACGTCTCGCGCCGGCTTGGGCTTCATCGGTGCAGCAGCGGTCGAAGGACGCGACAGCAGCCAAGTGGCGCCGCTCTTGTACCAGTCGAACGAATACCACAGGCCGGTGAGCACCATCACGAGGTAGATCGGCAGCACCCAGGTTCCAACGACGGCATGGAGCGACCTGTGGAAGCCGCGACCGCGCAACGCCAGGTTCGGCTTCAGCCACATTCTCACGCTGCGGGCGCGATGAGGCCATCGCAGCACGATCCCGGAGATCAGCATCGCGATCAGGCCGATTGCAGCCACGCCGGTGATCTGCCGGCCATAGCCCTTGGCATCGCCGGGCAACAGCAGCCAGCGATGCAGCTTGCGGACGGTGACGAAAAACTCCTCGCCTCGCGGCGAGCCGAGCACATGCCCGTCATAGGGATCGACATAGATCGAGGAAGGCCGGGAGCCATCCGTGCTGCGGGTAAACCGGATCCGCACCGCCGCGGACGGGTCACTGGCCATCGTCACGGACGCAACTTTGCCAAAATCGGGATTGGTCTGCAGTCGCGCGATCAACTGGTCCGGCGTCAGCGTCGGGGCCGCGCGAGCCTCGACCTGCGTGATCGCCACATTCAGGCTGGCCTGGATTTCATCCTCGAAGCTCATGATCGCGCCTGTCATCCCGACCACGGCCAGCACCAGTGACAGCGCAAGGCCAATGACGGAGTGGACCTGCAACAGGGCGGCCTTGATCGGGTATTTGCTCATAAATTGGAAGGAACAGGTCGCGGGATCAGCGTCGAAATCGGCGAGGCCTGGTGATCACCGCCCACTCAACAGCGTCATCGGAACGATACCGAAAAGATATTCGTCCCGCCACCCAAGCGAGGCTTGCACAGTTTGTAATAGTTCTATGTTGTGTGCCGACGCGCCATTGAGCACGCTCCACAACACTTGCCGCGAAGAATAATGTCATCTTCGCGGAGTATATGAAAATTTTGTTTTCGCCTTCCGATCCGGCGGTCGCTGCGCTTTCGGCGAGGGCGCTCACTCGTCGAAGCCGACTTTCTTGACCAGGGCAACCGCAGTCTGCTGATGCGCGGCGATCTGATCGATCAGCACCGCATCGGCTCTGAACGATCCGATTTCCGCGAGGATCGGATCGCGGTCTGCCGAGGCGAGCACGGGATATTCCAGTTCGGCTGCGGCATAGATTCGTTGTGCCGCCGGCGTCACAAGGAACTCGATGAATTTCAGCGCGGCGGCCGTGTGGGGCGCATGCTTCGCAATGGCAGCGCCCGTCAGGTTGACATGGTTGCCGCCGCCCTTGAACGTCGTCGGGACGGCCTTGACGGTTCGGGCCCATTCGCGCCAGTCGCCGCCTTCCCGTCCGTCCCGCAATTGCGCCAGTGCCACGGTATTGGCAATGCCGATCTCGCACGTTCCCTGCGCGATCTCGCGGATCACATCATTGTCCTTGCCGGCCGGTTTGTGGACGAGGTTGTCTTTCAGACCCCTGAGCCAGGCCTCTGTCGGTCCTTCTCCGTGATGAACGAGGTAGGCAGCGATCAGCGCAATGTTGTTCTGGTGCAGTGGCGAGCGCATGCATAGTTTGCCGCGCCATTTCGGATCGGCGAGGTCCTCATAGTCGATTGCAGCGAGCGGGCTGTCCCCGCGCGCCATCACGACGCGTGGCCGGATGGAGAGGGTGATCCATTGCGAAGACCGGTCACGCAGGTTCGGCGGCGCGGCTCGCTCAAGGAGCGGCGATGCCGAGGCCTGCGTCAAACCCTTGTTTGAGAGCTGGGTGGTCTTGTCCAGTCCGATCGTGATCAGCACGTCCGCTGGCGACGCGTTACCTTCCGATGTCAGGCGCTTGACCAGGCTGTCTTCAACAAAGACAGGATTGACCTTGATGCCGCTGTTTTTCGTGAAAGCCGATATCACCGGCTCGATCAGATTTATCTCTCTGGTCGAGTAAAGGGTAATCTCATCGGCGCGGCTTGCCGCCATGCCGGCAACGAAGATGGAGGCCAGCGCGACCAGCAACCCGGTGGCTATCCGCGGCATGCTCATGCCTAGAACTTCACCGTCGCCGAGAGCGAGACGCGCCGTGCGTCGCCAAGAGCGACGGCCAGATTGCTCACGGCCGAGGGATAGTAGACGGTGTCGAACAGGTTCTTGACGTTCAGTTGGTAGATGACCGGCAGGTTGTCGTACTTGGTCTCATAGCTCGCGAAAACGTCCGCGACGACATAGGACGGCAGGACGAAGGTATTCGCCGCATCGCCCGGCCGGTCGCCGACATAATGCGCTCCACCGCCCAGCCGGAGCCGGCCCGGAAGGGCGGTGCCGAAATCGTAGACCAGGTAAAGCGAGGCCGTGTTCAGGGCGACATTCTGCAGCGCCATGCCGGCCAGCGTCGGATCTTCGATCACCCGCGCGTCGGTGTAGCCATAGCTCCCGATCATGCTCCAATTGTCGGTCAGCCTTCCGGTGACGTCGATCTCGATGCCGCGCGAGCGGACCTTGCCGGCGGTGCGAAATTCGACGATTCCCGTGGCGCTGTTGAGCTGCGATACCAGCACGTTCTTCTTCTCGATATCGTAGAACGCCACGGTTCCCGAGAGCCGGTGGTTGAAATCGAACTTGGCGCCGGTCTCCCACGAGACGCCCTCTTCGGGCGCGATATTGGAGCCGATCACCACGCCGCCGGTGAGCGGCGCGATGGTCGAGGTCGGCTTCAGCGATTGCGTATAGCTTGCGTAAAGGGACAGCTCGTCGGTGAGCTTGAGGATGGCGCCGCCGAGCGGGAGCACCTTGTCTCCGGACAGATCGGTGTTGGTCTTGAACGGGCGTCCGCGCCCCGCCAGTTGGTCGAAATCCATGTAGCGCACGCCGGCGACCACCGCGACCCGATCCGTCACATGCAGCGTGTCCTGGAAGAACAGGGAGTATTGGCCAAGCTTGTCGGTCTGGTCGCTGTCGCCAGGGGAGACCGTCGTGCCCGGGAAGACCAGCCCATAGACCGGATCATAGAAATTGAACGAGGGAGTCGCCTGCCGGATCAGGTTCTTGCGATAGATCGTGCGATACTGGCCGTCGCCGCCGAACAGCACGTCGTTGCGCATGCCGCCGATCCAGAAGCCGCCCTGCAGGTAGGACGTTCCGTAGCTCACATTGCTGAGCGAACCCTGCGTGCCGTCATTGCTGCGCGTCTCGATGCCGGTCAAGGCATTGACGCCGGTGATGCGGAGCTGGTTGGCGCTGAACGTCTCGGTGTTATAGCTGTAGCCGGCGTAGAGCTTCCAGTCCTCGTTCAGCCGTTGCTCGACCGAGCCCTGCACCAGGTCGGATGTCCCCCACATATTGTTGAAGGGCTCGTCGAGCCGGCGCGTCGCCGGAATAGGCAGCGGCGCCTTGGTGATGGGATCGAATGCCGTGCCGCGATCGAACGGGTAGATGAAATCGCGATGCTCGTAGCTGAGTTGGACCGTGGTCGTGTCGCCGTACCACGCCAGCGACGGCGCAAGCAGCGTTTCGCGGTGACGCCCGAAATTGCGCCAGTAGTCCTCGTTGACGCCATAGCCGATGAAGCGATAGGCGAGACCGCCTTGGCCGATCGGGCCGGTGATATCGAAGGTCGCATCGGCGCCGTTCTTGCTGTTGCCGTAGGTCGAGCCGAGCACGGTGATCGATCCGTGCTGATAGAGTTCCGGGCGCTTGCTGATCGTGTTGACGATGCCGCCGGGATCCATGATGCCGTACAGAAGTGATGCAGGTCCTTTCAGCACCTCGACGCTTTCGACGGCGGGGTTGAAGCTGCGGCCCTGGACCAGCGGCATGCCGTTGCGCATGATCGAACCATCGCGATTATCGCCGAATCCGCGCCTGATGACGGCGTCCTGGGTGCCGGCGAGCGTATTGGTCTGGGTGATGCCGCTGACATTGACGAGGGCGTCGTCGATATTGCGCGGCAATTGATCCTTCAGCACCTGCTCGGGCACGACGTTGACGACTTGCGAGGTGTCGAGCGGCGAAGCGCCGGTGCGCAGCGTGGTCGAACTGGGCATCGCGCGATAGCCCAGCTTGGCTGGATACAGCGCCGCCGCCGCCGCGGCAGCGCGCTCCGATGGCGTAGGCTCCGCAGGCGTAACATTTCGATTTCGTTGCGGCGCCGTCGCTGCTTGAGTCCGCCGCGTGGAAGGGACCGCCGGGCGCGCCGGCTTGCGCTTCTGCGCCGGCGATTCGACCGTCACGGATGGCAAGGTCATGCTCGATTGCGCCCGCGCGATCGTGATCGAAGAGGAGCAACCAGCCAGCAAGGCGACGGTGCCGATGAAAAAATGCGCGCGGCTGCCGCCGGCTCGGTTTCGATTGTCTCCGACGAGACGGCCAACAGCACTGACGTTCACTTCGATTCACTTCCAGGACGCGAGATTAGCGCGGTGCCTTTAGCAGCCGCCGCGAACGGAAAGAACAGCGCTGGAATTGAATCTCTCTAAGGACGTGTTTCGCAGGAGTGATTTGCAAATCCGTCACGCGATACAGCGAATGCCTGTTGCTGCATCGAGCCGCTTCATCAATTTGTAGCGAAGGAGCGGTGGAATGCTTGACAGTCGGCTCCGGATAAGCCGTCGCCGGCACCAGGCTTTGCCATCTTGCAAAACCTCTGCGTCCCTGTCTGAATGTCTCGCAACTGGGGCGGGTGGAATCGGAGACCCAAGATGGTTGGAAACGTCAGACCAAGGCTTTCAATCCTGCTGTCGACCGTGCTCGCTGCGGCTCTGCTGGGAGCCCCCACAGTCGCCGCGGAAGGGCTGAGCCCGGATCGGCAGTTCGCGCGCGACGTCTACCAGGAGCTGATCGAGATCAACACCGTCACCGCGACCGGCGACACCGCCAAGGCGGCGGAGGCGATGGCGGCCCGGTTGCGCGCTGCCGGCTTCGCGGACGGCGACGTGCAGGTCTTCTCGCCGGCGCCGCGCAAGGGCAATCTGGTGGCACGGCTGCGCGGCAGCGGCGCGCGCAAGCCGATCCTCCTGCTCGCCCATATCGACGTGGTCCCGGCCAATCGCGAGGACTGGTCGTTCGATCCGTTCAAGCTGACCGAGCAGGACGGCTATTTCTATGCCCGCGGCAGCGGTGACGACAAATACATGGCTGCGGCCTTCGTCACCAACCTCATCCGGTACAAGAAGGAGGGTTACAAGCCCGACCGCGACATCATCCTGGCGCTGGAGACGGATGAGGAGATCCTTGATAGCAACGGCCTCGGCATCCAATGGCTGTTGAAGAACAAGCGTGACCTGATCGATGCCGAATTCGCGCTCAACGAAGGCGGCGGTGTCGGTCTGAAGGACGGCAAGCCGATCCGTAACAGCGTGCAGACCTCCGAAAAGGTCTCGCTGAGCTATCTGCTCGAAGTCAAGAACAGGGGCGGCCACAGCTCGGTGCCGGTCAAGGACAATGCGATCTATCGCCTCGCCGAAGGATTGGTCCGCCTGTCGAAGTTCAGTTTCCCGATCAATTTGAACGAGACCACCCGGGCCTATTTCGACCGCACGGCACAGTTCGAGAGCGAGCAGACGGCATCCGACATCCGCTCGGTGCTCTCGGACAAGCCCGACCCGGCCGCGATGTCGTTTGTCCGGCTCGCGGCCAATCCTGCCTATAACGCCCAGCTCCGCACCACCTGCGTCGCGACGATGCTCGAGGCAGGCCATGCCGTGAACGCGCTGCCGCAGCTTGCGACCGCCAAGGTGAACTGCCGGATCATGCCGGGCGAACCGGTCGACGGTGTCAAGGCGACGCTGGAGCGTGTGCTCGACGACGATCAGATCAAGGTCACGCAAATGGGCCAAGCCGTGTTGAGCGCGCCGTCGGCCCTGCACGAGGAGATCATGGGCGCGATCGACAAACTGTCGCACGAATTCTGGCCGACGGCGGCGGTGATCCCGACCATGAGCACCGGGGCCACCGACGGCAGCTATCTGCGCAACGCGGGCATCCCGACCTACGGCCATTCCGGCCTTGCCGCCGATATCACCGACATCCGCGCCCACGGCAAGGATGAACGGATCCTCGTGAAATCATTCTACGAAGGCGAGGACTATCTCTACCGCCTGGTGAAGACGCTTGCCGGCGGGACGTGACCGGTGCCACCCGTCATTGCGAGCGGAGCGAAGCAATCCATGCCTCCACAAGCGGTGAAATGGATTGCTTCGCTTACGCTCGCAATGACGCGGATACAGCGTCACGAATGCTGACTCCACAAGGAGGACGCATAATCGCTCTGCACATCAACTTTCTGTGCCGCCCAATGTTTATGCACGGGTGAGAAGAATGAGCAGGGATTAGCTGCATTTACATGCAGTTCTGGGCGCCTTTGGGCTCGCCGACTTTTGACTGGCATTGTTAGATTACAGATAGTCTTATCTCCTGTTTCGAGCCGATGCGGATGCGTTCGTCGAACGAGCCCTTATGAAGCCTGCACCCTTCAAATACATTGCCGCTTCATCGCTGGATCACGCGCTCACGCTGAAGGCCGAACATGGCGATGAGGCGAGATTCCTGGCCGGCGGCCAGAGCCTGATCCCGGCGATGAATTTTCGCCTGGCGCGGCCGGCGGTCGTGATCGATATCAATGGTCTGGATGAGCTGGCTGCCATCGATCACGGCGCAACTATTCGTGTCGGCGCGCTGACCCGCTATTGCGCGTTCGAGCGGGACAGCGAGTTCCTTGATTCCTGTCCGCTGTTCGCCGACGCGCTGCCGCACATCGCGCATCCGCAGATCCGCAACCGCGGCACCATCGGCGGCAACCTCTCCCATGCCGATCCGGCGTCCGAGCTTCCCGCGCTTGCGGTCGCGATGCAGGCGCGGATGCGGCTGAGATCGGCCGGCGGCGAGCGGAGGCTGGCAGCATCCGAATTCTTCCAGGGATCGCTCACCACCGATCTCGCCGCCGACGAGATGCTGGTCGATGTCGAGTTTCCCGCGCTGCCGCCGCGCAGCGGCGCCTGCTTCATGGAAGTGGCGCGGCGTCGCGGCGATTTTGCCATCGCCGGTTTGGCTACCATTGTAACGCTGGACACAGAGGGCCGCTGCAGCAAGGTCCGGCTCGCGCTGTGCGGTGTCGGCGAGACGCCGGTTGATGCCAGCGAAGCTGCCGCGCCCCTGGTCGGTCAGGCCTGCGCCGATGGGCCGATCGAAGCTGCCGCTGCCGCCATACAGGCAACGATCGAGCCGGCCGGCAATGTGCACGCCAGCGCCGATTATCAGCGGCATCTCGCCGGCGTGCTGGCGCAGCGCGCGATCCGCACGGCCTATCAGCGGGCGGCCAATGCAGCCTGACCGCCACGAGATCAGCGTCTCCGTCAACGGGACCGCCTATCGGCGCAGCGTCGAGGCGCGGACATTGCTGAGCGATTTCCTCCGCCATGATCTGTTGCTGGCAGGCACCCATGTCGGCTGCGAGCACGGCGTCTGCGGCGCCTGCACGGTTCTGCTGGACGGCGCGCCGGTCCGCTCCTGCCTGATGCTGGCAGTGCAGGCCAATGGGCACGAGCTCTCGACCATCGAAGGCCTCGCCTCTGACAGCGGCGAACTCAGCCCGGTGCAGAAGGCGATGCACGAACATCACGGCCTGCAATGCGGCTATTGCACGCCCGGCATCCTCATGACCATGACGGCGTTCCTGAAGCAGAACCCGTCGCCGTCGGAAGAGCAGGTGCGCGAGGCGCTGTCAGGCAATCTCTGCCGCTGCACCGGCTATCAGCACATCGTCGACGCCATGATGGCCGCGGCGCAGGCGATGCGGGCGGCCGCGCCATGACCACACGGTTCTTCGGCGCCCCCGTCAAGCGCAATGAAGATCGCAAGCTCCTCACCGGGCAGGCGCTGTTCGTCGACGATGTCGAGCTGCCGGGCATGCTGCACGCGGCGTTCCTGCGCAGCCAGGCCGCGCATGCGCGCATCGAGCGCATCGACGTCTCCCGCGCGCTGCAGCGCCCGGGCGTCGTGGCCGTTTACACCGCCGACGATTACGGCACCTATTGGCAGCCCGGTCCATTATTGGTGCCACCACCGCCGATCCCGGGAAGCGTCTTCAACCAGCGCACGCAAGTGCCGCTCGCCAAGGACAAGGTCCGGCATGTCGGCGAGCCCTTGGCCGTCGTTGTGGCCGAAAGCCGCTACATCGCCGAGGATGCGCTCGACGATATCGACGTCGATCTCGAGCCGCTGGCGGCGGTGATCGATCTTGAAGCTGCGTTGCGCCGCGACTCAGCGCTGGTGCACGACGACCTCGGCTCCAACATCTCAGCGCATGTGCATCAGAGCAAGGGCGACTATCGCGCCGCCGCCGCCAAGGCGCATCTGGTCATCAAGCGCCGCTTTGCCTACGAGCACGGCATCGCCTCGACCATCGAGACGCGCGGCGTCGTCGCACACTGGGAGCCGCGCAGCCAGCACATGACAATCTGGGACACGACCCAGGCGCCCGTGTTCGTCCGCAACGGCCTTGCCGCCATGCTCGGCCTCGGCGAGCGGCAGGTGCGGGTGATTGCGCCCTTCGTCGGCGGCGGCTTCGGGCCGAAGATCATGATGTTCTATCCGGAAGAGGTGGCGCTGCCCTGGATATCGATGCGGCTCAACCGTCCGGTGAAATGGATCGAGGACCGACTGGAGCATTTCTTCGCGACCACGCATGAGCGCGGCCAGATCCATGACGCCGAGATCGCGGTTACGCGCGACGGCCGCATCCTCGGCGTCAAGGACGTCTTCCTGCACGACGGCGGCGCCTATGATCCTTACGGGCTGACGGTGCCGATCAACAGCCAGTGCACGTTGCTCGGGCCATACGTGGTGCCGTCCTATGACGCAACCTTTACCGCCGTTTTCACCAATCTGCCGATCGTGACGCCCTATCGCGGCGCCGGGCGGCAGCATGGCGTGTTCGTGATGGAGCGGCTGCTCGATCTTGCCGCGCACGAGCTGAACATCGATCCCGCCGAGATCCGCCGGCGCAACCTCATCCCGGCCGACGCATTCCCGTACAAGAACGGGATCATCTACCAGGATTTTTCCCAGCTCGAATATGACAGCGGCAATTACGAGCCGGTGCTCGACCAGGCGCTGCAGGCGATCGGCTATGCCGAGTTCAAGCGGGAGCAAGAGAAGTTGCGCGCGCAGGGCCGTCACGTCGGCATCGGCATCGCCTGCTATGTCGAAGGCACCGGCATCGGACCCTATGAGGGCGCGAGAGTGCAGGTGCAGGCCAACGGCAAGGTCAGCGTCGCGACCGGCATCGGCACGCAAGGGCAGGGGCATTTCACGAGCTTTGCCCAGATCGTCGCGGATCAGCTCGGCGTCGACGTCACCGATGTCGACATCGTCACCGGCGACACCGACCAGTTCTATTGGGGCGCCGGCACGTTTGCGAGCCGCGGCGCGGTCGTCGCCGGCAATGCGGTCAACGAAGCCTCGCGCGCGGTGCGGCAGAAGGCGTTGAAGCTCGCCAGCGATGCCTTCGAATGCGCCGAGGAGGATCTGGTGCTTGCCGACGGCAAGATCTCGATCGTCGGCATTCCCGAAAAATTCTTGAGCCTCGGCGAACTCGCGCGGCGCGCCAACCCGATGCGCGGCGCGGTGAAGCCAGGCACCGAGCCTGGACTGGAATCGACGCAATATTTCGGGCCGCCGAGCGGCGCGACCGCCAATGGCGTGCATGCCATGATCGTCGAAGTCGATCCTGATACGTTCGACCTCAAGATTCTGAAATACGTCGTCGTCCATGATTGCGGCACGGTGATCAACCCGCTGATCCTCGAAGGGCAGATCCATGGCGGCGTCGCGCAGGGCATCGGCAACGCCTTCTACGAAAAGCTGGTGTTCGACGACCAGGGCCAGCTCCTGAACGCCTCGCTCGCCGACTATCTGTTGCCGACCGCGCTTGAGGTACCGCGCATGGAGCTCGGCCACACCGTAACGCCATCGCCGCTCAACCCGATGGGCATCAAGGGTGCCGGCGAAGCGGGCGCGATTCCCGTTGGCCCCCTGTTCGCGCAAGCGATCGAGGATGCGCTGCAGCTCAAGGAAAAGAACGTTGAACTTCTGGAGATTCCCTTGAGCCCGAGTCGGATTTTTGAGCTGATCAAGGCGAGCGAGCCATGAGGACGGCGCGGGTTTTCCGGCTTTCGATGGCACATCCCGGCGATCTGTCCGAGCTCGATCGCCTGATCGCCGACGGCACGGTCCGCGCGGCCGATGTCGTTGCCATCATCGGCAAGACCGAAGGCAATGGCGGCGTCAACGATTTCACCCGCGGCTACTTCACCCAGACCTTGATGCTGCTGCTGTCGAAGTATCTGGACAAGCCGTCGGCGCAGTTGATCCGTGAAATCCCCTGCGTGCTCTCGGGCGGCACCGAAGGCGTGATGAGCCCGCATTACAGCGTGTTCTGCATCAGCGAGACCGAACCGGCGCCAGAGGCTGGATCGTCGCTCGCGATCGGCACCGCGTTCAGCGATTCGGTCCCGGCGGAGGAAGTCGGCCGCCGCGCCCATGTCGATAGCGTCGCCAACGCCGTGCGCACCGCGATTGCCAATGCCGGGATCGAGCGATTGCAGGACGTCCACTTCGTGCAGGTGAAGTGCCCCTGCGTGACGGTCGCCCGCGCTGCCGCCGCGCTCGCGGCCGGCAAGACCCCGCTCACCAACGATCCTAACAAGTCGATGGCTTTTGCCCGTGCCGCCGGCGCATTCGGCGTGGCCGTTGCGCTCGACGAACTGGCGCTATCCGCCTTCACCGACGCGTCGCCGCTCAGCGACTTCTCGATCCAGTCACCGCGCGCCAGCATTTCCTCCGGCGTTGAAGTGGAAAGCAACGAGGTCGTCGTGCTCGGCAACAGCCCGCGCTGGACTGGCCCGCTGCAGATTTCGCACCGTCCGATGGCGGATGCGCTCGACATCGGTGCGGTCGTCGATGTGCTCGCCGATCTCGGCATCGCTGCCAATCCGCAAGTCTCGGCTACCGACGCCGCGCGGATCGCGACCGTGCTGGTCAAATGCGAGCCCGACCGGCGCGGAAGAATTCGCGGCAACAGGCACACCATGCTCGACGACACCGATATCAACGCCCAGCGCCACATCCGCGGCGCGGTCGCCGGCCTCGTTGCCGGCGTGATCGGCGACGGCAGGATCTTCGTCTCCGGCGGCGCCGAGCATCAGGGCCCTGATGGCGGCGGCCTGATTGCCGTCATTGCTTCGCAAGAGGAAGGTTTGGCCTGATGCGCATTGTCATCATTGGCGCAGGCGTCGCGGGATGCGTGATGGCGCGCAGGCTCGCGCGATTGGACGGCGTGGAGGTAACCTGCCTCGAGCGGGTCTCGCGCGACGATCATTCCGAGGCCGGTACCGGGCTCAATGTCGGGCCGAACGCCGTCAAGGCGATGAAGCTGATCGATCCGGAGCTGGCCGAGCGCATCACCGCAGCGGGCTTTCTGTGGGAAAATTGGCGGATCTCCCTCACCGACGGCACCGTGCTGTTCGACCTGCCGCTGCAGGAAGTCGCGGACGGACCGGGCTGGCGCATCCGCTGGTCGGAGCTTTACCGCGTGCTGCGCGAGGCCGCCGGCGACACGGTCTCCTATGGCTGCGAAATCGTCGAGGTCGGCCGTGACAGCGTCGATCCGCGCAAGACGTTTGTCAGTTGGACGCAGGATGGGACAACGCATCGGCTCGACAACATCGATCTCTTGATTGCCGGCGATGGCCGCTACTCCGAGGTGCGCCGCGTGATCTCCGGCGAGCCGCGCATCATGCCGACGGGAGTGGCCATCTTCCGCGTGCTGGTGCCGGACACTTCGCGCGGCCTGATCGACGACTACGAACAATGGTTCAACGGACCCCACCGTCTCTTGTCGTTCCGCGTGCCACCGGACCACATCTATGTCGCCGGCACTTTCCCGATCGATCCCGAGGCGCAGATTTCCCAGAGCCAGAAAACGCCCGAGGTCCTGCGCGCCACCTACACGCCGCGCGCCGCGCCGCCAAGCGATCAGGCGCGCTGGCTGATCGACACCGTCTGCAACAACGTCGCCGACACCCATTGGGCGCGGATGCAGGAGCATGAGGTGCTCTACCGCGCCGCCGATTGCAGCGTGCTCTATCTCGGCGATTCCGCCCACGGCATGGTGCCGACATTGGGGCAGGGCGCGACCCAGGCGCTGGAGGATGCCGCCAATGCGGCCGCGCTGATCACGCAGCGCTACAACGCCGGAAGCCGTGATGTCGCAAGCTGGCTCACCGAGTTCGAAGCCCTGCGCAAGGACCGCATGCGTTTCGTGATGGAGTTCTCGCTTGCTGCCACCGACACGATGCTAGCAGGCGCCGATCCCGTCGCTGGAACCCTGCACAAGAACGAAGCGCCGTTTCTGAACAAGTTGAAGTCGCTCTATTGCGACGTCGGACTTCTCCCTCTCCCCGCTCTTGCGGGGTGAGGGGCGGGATGAGGGGCTTCCTCCGCGAACACGGTGAGAGCTGTATTCGTGGAGGCTCCCCCTCACCCGAAATTCAAGCTGCGCTTGAATTCCGACCTCTCCCCGCAAGCGGGGCGAGGTGAAGAAACGTCATCACGCCGTGGAATGAGCGGCCAAGGATTTGAGGAGATCAACGTCATGACCAGAGCCGAACCGACGCTGCCGATCGCAACCGTGCACGGCCTCTATCACATCGCCATCAAGACCGAGAATTTGGCGGCAACGCGGAAATTCTACACCGAGATCATCGGGCTTCGCGAATTCGCACGTCCCGATTTCGGCTATCCCGGCGCCTGGCTCGGTTGCCCGCAGCCCGGCGGGCTCGCGATCATGCACATCTATGCCGGCGGTCCCGCGCTCGGCCCCGAAGGCAAGGCGCCGGCGGGAACGGCGGCGATCGACCATGTCTCGCTGTCCTGCTCCGGCTATCGCTCCTTCGTTGCGCGCTTCAAGGCGGCCGGGCTCGACTGGCGCGAATTCATCGTGCCCGGCACCACGCTCTGGCAGTTGTTCGTCTATGACCCCAGCGGCGTGCAGCTCGAACTGACCTTCGAGTGCGGCGGCGAGGGCGAAGAAAAGCCTGACATGTCGCCGGGCCGCAAATATGTTGCCGGCGCAAGCTTCTTCGACAAGGCGACCTATCCCAAGCTCGCCTGACGATGGCCGGTGATCGCCTGATCCATCCAATCGGCAATTGACACCCGGCCGCCAGTGCGGGACAGGACAGGCATCTGTCCTTGGAGCAGTCGGATGGTGGACTCGAACAGCACGCGACCCGGGGCACGCGTGGCCGTTGCAGGCCTCGGTGCGATCGGCGCGAGCGTGGTGAAGGAACTGGATCGCGGCATCGAGGGATTGGCGCTCAGCGCGGTCTCCGCGCAGAACGTCGCCAAGCACCAGGCCTGGCTCAATGACCTGACAACTCCGCCAAAGGTCCTGCCGATCGAGGAACTCGCCGATGCCGCCGACATCGTGGTCGAATGCGCGCCGAGCAAGCTGGTGCGTTCGATCGTGGCGCCGGTGGTCGAGCGCGGCAAGACCGCGGTCGTGCTCAGCGTCGGCGCACTGCTCCAGAACGAAGACCTGATCGCGCTTGCGCGGAAGAACGGCGGCCAGATCGTGGTGCCGACCGGCGCCCTGATCGGGCTCGACGCCGTCACCGCTGCGGCCGAGGGCACCGTCCATTCGGTCCGGCTGGTGACGCGGAAGCCGCCGCTGGGGCTCGTCGGCGCGCCTTATCTGGTCGAGAACGACATCAGCGTTGAAGGGCTCGCCGAGCCGCTGCGGATCTTCGAAGGAACCGCGCGCGAGGCGGCGAAGGGCTTTCCGGCCAACCTGAACGTCGCCGTGGCGCTGTCGCTTGCCGGTATCGGCCCCGACCGCACCCGGGTGGAAATCTGGGCCGACCCGACGGTGACGCGCAACACCCACCGCATCGAGGTGGATTCCGATTCGGCGCGCTTCTCGATGACGATCGAGAACATCCCGTCGGAAAACCCGCGCACCGGCCGCATCACCGCGCTGTCCGTGATCGCCTGCCTGCGCAAGCAGCGCGCCTCGCTGCGCATCGGGACCTGACGGGCGCGGTTGTCTGCTGCGGGGCCGCGACTTTTCAGCTAAGCTAGGCCAACAGATAGAGCCGAGCTGCCCATGCGAATTCACCCCGACGACCTGCTCCTCATCATCGACGTGCAGAATGATTTCTGCCCCGGCGGCGCGCTGGCCGTTGCCGACGGCGATGCGGTGGTGCCTGTCGTCAACCGCGTCTCCGAGCGGTTCGATCATGTGGTGCTGACACAAGACTGGCATCCGCGCGGCCACAGCTCGTTTGCGACCTCGCATCAGGGCTCCGCGCCGTTCGAAACCATCACCATGCCCTATGGTCCGCAGACGCTATGGCCGGACCATTGCGTGCAGGGAACGGCGGGCGCCGCGTTCCACCCGCAGCTTTCGACCGACAAAGCGGAGCTTGTGATCCGAAAGGGCTTTCGCTCCGCAATCGATTCCTATTCCGCCTTCCACGAGAACGACCGCACCACGCCGACCGGCCTTGCCGGCTATTTGCGCGAGCGCGGACTGAAGCGGATCTTCATGGCCGGGCTCGCCACCGACTATTGCGTCCATTATTCCGCGCTGGATGCGCGCCGCCTCGGCTTCGAAACCGTGGTCGTGGAATCCGGCTGCCGGGCGATCGATCTTTCCGGCTCGCTTGCGGCTGCGCATGCGGCAATGGCGGCGGCCGGTGTTCAGGTCGTAAGCGACCTGGATTGACGCGCTTCCTTCACCGGCCCATTCCTTCCCGGAAAACGCGGCGAAAAGCGTTGTTTTGATTGGGCTTTTGCTCTAATCCCTCGGCTTTATCGACGGCTCGAACGGAGACATCGTGGCGGGACAGACCTTACGCATCGGCACGCGCAAGACGGCCATGGCGATGGCGCAGACCGAGGAGGTCGCGCGCCTATTGCGTGCGTCGGCTTCCGACTTGACCGTCGAGATTGTCAGGTTCGAAACCCGCGGCGATCAGGACCAGACCAGCAAGTTGCTGCGCCATGGCGGCAAGGGCGGCGCTTTCGTCGCCGAGATCCGCGAGGCGATGCGCGCGGGCGAGCTGCAGGCCGCGATGCATTCGCTGAAGGATGTGCCCGGCAATGAGGAAACGCCGGGCCTCGTGATCGGCGCCACCCTGCCGCGCGACGCCGCAACCGACTGCCTGGTGCTGCGTCCCGGTCTTTCGCTGGAAAGCTTTCGTGCAAGCCGCGGCAAGGGTTTCAAGATCGGCACCAACGCGGTGCGCCGCGCGGCTTACTTGCGCAGGCTGTTTCCTGAAGCAAGCGTGATCCATTTTCGCGGCGCCGCCGACACCCGCATTGCCAAGCTCGATCGTGGCGACAAGCAGCGCCTGCCCGATGGCGGCGAGGTCGGCCCGGCGGATGCGCTGGTGATGGCGCGCTCGGGGCTCGAGCGCATCGGGCGTGCAGAGCGCATCGCCTATGACTTCCCGGTCGACGAGATGCTGCCGGCAGTCGGGCAGGGCATCGTCGCCGTCGAATGCGCGGCGAACGATTTTGCGACGCGCGCCCGTCTTGCCAAGATCGAGAATGGGTCATCGCGCCTTGCTGCCGAAGCCGAGCGCGAGGTGCTGTGGATCCTGAACGGCCACTGCAATTCGCCGATCGCCGGCCATGCGACGCTTGCCGGCGGCGAGTTGATTTTGCGCGCCTCGGTGCTGGATGAAACCGGCGACCGCTTCATCGAGGCATCGCGCACCGGCCCCGCCGACCACCCCCGCGAACTCGGCCGCGCCGTCGGACTGGAGTTGCTCGACAAGGGCGCCGCCGAAATCATTGCCCGCACAAGACCGGAAGAAACGGACGAGTAAGTCGTAGCCCGGGTGAAGCGCAGCGCAACCCGGGACCGCTGGTAGACGCTGAGGCAGAGACCCCGGGTTACGCGTTCCGCCCCACCCGGGCTACGGGTCAAGCCCGGGACGACGGCGTAAGCGGCCAATGTGCGATGATGCGGAAGCGCGATACGGCATCGTCCTGGCGAAACAGTGCGAGCCGGTCGATCGCGAGCGTTGCGAGCCGCACAGAGGCAAAGCGCTCTCGCAGCATCGGTACCACGACTTCACGGCGCTCGGCTTCCAACCGTCCGGTGAGCGTCATGTGGAAGCGGAATTCTTCCATCACGTAAGGGTAGCCCCAGCGGTCGAGATATTCGACCTGCCGCGGCGTCAATCGCTCGGGATTTCGCCTTGCGCGATCCTGAGGCGTCAGCGGCGCGCGGAATGAGTCGAAGTCGCGCGTCACGTCGGCCGCGAGCTGCTGCAACTCCGCCGACGGCTTTGCCGGGATCATCGCGATGAAGCCGCTGATCGAATCGATGATGGATTCGATCACGGGAATTGGCCGCGGCGTATCGGCGAAAGCCTCGCATGCGCCAATCAAATCGGCTTCGGTCTTTCCTTCCGCCAGCGCAATCGGCGCTTTCAGCGTGGCATGAAAGCCGTATTTGCGAGGGTCCTGCGTGACCTCGCGCCAGTCCGGCGGCAAGCCCTCGGGAAAAGGCAGGTCGCTGCCATGATAGGCATCGTAGCCGAGCATCTTGGCGCCGAAACGATCGAGCGCACTGGCTGGTGCCGGCGCATAGTAGAGGGCGTAACGCGGAAAGTTGGCCATCGTCGTAAGACCTGGGAGCGTCAAGCGGCAGCAACCGCTTTGCGCGGTGCTGTTGAATAGGTGAGCCGGCTGGCGTCGGCCAGATGCACGAGACGTCCCGCTGATATCACCGCGACAATGCGAGGCCGCAGCGGAACCTTGTCGTCGACGATGATCATGTCGGCGCGGCGACCTTCGGCGAGCACGCCGCGGTCGTCGAGCCCGGCGGCGCGCGCCGGCGCTGCCGAGATCAGGTCCCACGCCTTTTCCAGCGGCAGAATGCCATCCGCGGCAAGGCGGAAGGCCGCCAGCAATTGCGCCGGATAGTAATAGTCCGAGGCCAGTACCGAGCAGAGACCCTTGGCGATCATGTCGGACGCTTTGGTCCAGCCGGTATGGCTGCCGCCGCGCACGACATTCGGCGCGCCGTACACGATGTGATCGCCGGCGGCCGCCGCCTCGCGCGCGGTCTCTTCGTTGACAGGGAATTCGGCGATGCCGACGCCCTGGTCGCGAAAGCCTTTGCGCATCTCGGGGCTGTTGTCGTCATGCGAGAGCATGCGGACATTGGCCGAACGCGCCGCGCCCGCGAGGCGGGAGACTGAGGCCGGCACCTCGTGCGCGCGCGACACCACGCGTGTGACCAACTGGTCGAAGTCCTCGGCCGAAAGTCCGGTGCGCTCCACCATCCGGTTGCGCTTCCGCGGCCTTGCCAGGTCCCCGATCGTCCCATCCATGTGGTCGTTGAACGCGAACAGGTCGACGCGGCCCTCCGCGAGCCAGCCGATGATCTCTGCTTCGGCGTCGAGATTGTAGGTCTCGTGGCGCAGATGGAAGCGCGTGTCGGCTGCAAGGTGCGGGCGCATCTGCTCGATCGCCTCCAGCAGTCTGCGCGCATTGTCGGCGCTGCGCAGACCCGGCTCCCACGACCAGGTCGTGGCGTGGAACACCGTCGTGATTCCGTTTGAGATCGCCTGCCGGTCGCTGTCGGCGAGCGCCACGTCGATCGGGAAATCGACGCCGGCGCGCGGCATCATCTGCCGCTCGAAGGCGTCGCCATGCAGGTCGACGATGCCGGGCAGCACCAAGAGATCACGCGCGTCGATGCCGAGCGCATCGCGACCGTCTCCATCTCCGCCGAGGGCTGCGATGTCCAGGCCCGCGGTCCGCAGCCGCGTTTCGACAAGTTCGCCGTCAACGAGCGCCTTGCCGCGTTCGATAATAATGTCGGTCACGAGATGGCACTCCGGCGGGCTGTTGGCGTGTTCAACGCTTCATACTTTGCGAGGAAGTCCTCGACAACCAGCTTGCGGAAATCCGGCAGCGCTTGGCGCAACATTTCGTGATCCCAGTCCCACCAGGCGAGCGCCGCAAGGCGGCTGGTGATGTCGTCGGGAAAGCGCTTGTGGAGCGGCCGCGCCGGATTGCCGGCGACGATGGTATAGGCGGGAACATCCTTGGTCACGATCGCGCCAGCCGCGACCACCGCGCCGGTTCCGATCGAGCGTCCGGGCAGGATGATCGCGCCATGTCCGATCCAGACGTCATGGCCGATATGCACGCGGTGCTCTCGGCGCCATTCGAAGAATTCGGCCTCGTCATGTTCGCCCGGGAAGTATGCGCTGGCGCGATAGGTGAAATGCGCCTGCGACGCACGATGCATCGGATGATTGCCGGGATTGATCCGTGTCATCGCCGCGATCGAGCAGAATTTACCAATCGTGGTGTAAGTGAGCTGCGCGTCGTTCACGACATACGAATAGTCGCTCATCGTGACTCCGAGCAGGATGGTTCGCGCTCCGACCTCGGTATAGGCGCCAAGCTGGCTGTCCCGCACCGATGCGGTGGGATCAATGGTCGGTACAACGGAAAGCATCTTGCCGGCCATCTTCGCCTCTCGAACGGTTGCGGGGAGGGCACGTCTTCGATGCGCTTCATAACATTAGCGTGACAGATGGGTGACATTGCCGACGGTGTGGAGGATCGCCGCACTGCAGCGCGTTTGTCACACAACTGTAATTCAGCGGCGTTAGCCGTTACGCGACGTGACGGGTTCGGAGCACTGCATGCTGGTGGTGGAAGGTTTGACGTGCCGTTTCGGCACAAAAGCCGCGGTGGACAATGCTTCGTTCTCGGTTCAGCCCGGTAGTTTCGTCGGCGTGATCGGCCGCTCGGGCGCTGGCAAGTCGACATTGTTGCGGATGGTCAACCGTCTCGCCGATCCGACCGAAGGCCGCATCCTGTTCGAAGGTGTCGACGTCACCGCACTGCGCGGCAAGGCGCTGCGGCAGTGGCGCGCGCGTTCGGCGATGATCTTTCAGCAGTTCAATCTGGTCGGCCGGCTCGACGTGCTGACCAATGTGCTGATGGGCCGCCTCGCTGAAATCCCGGCCTGGCGCTCGTTGACCCAGCTTTGGCCCGAGCAAGACAGGGCGCTCGCGATGTCGGCGCTCGAGCAGTTCGACATCGCGCAGTTCGCCGCTCAGCGCGCCGACCAGCTCTCCGGCGGCCAGCAGCAGCGCGTCGCGATCGCCCGCGCGCTGGTGCAGGAACCCGATATCATCCTCGCCGACGAGCCGATCGCCTCGCTCGATCCGCGCAATACCAAGATCGTGATGGACGCGCTGCTGCGCATCAACAAGCATTTCGGCATCACCGTGCTCTGCAACCTGCATTCGCTCGATCTGGCGCGCAGCTATTGCGACCGCCTGATCGGCATGGCGGCAGGCCGCGTGGTGTTCGATGGTCAGCCGTCGATGCTGACCGATCACGTCGCCCGCGAGCTCTACGATCTCGAGGCCAATGATGTCATCGGCGGGGCGCCAATGCCTGCGCCCGATGCCGCAACAGCTCCGGCGCTCGGCACCGCAGCCGCGGCCTGAACGTCGCAACCTTGATCCAGGGAAAGCCGCTGCAGGTGCAGTCGGCCTCTAGAGCATGATCCGAAAAGATCATGTTCCAAGCGCTACCATAACAGCAGGGGTAAACATGATCACTCGTCGCATCGTTCTCGCCGGCGCTGCCGCGCTCGCGCTCACCGCGTCCGCGTCGGCGCAAGACTGGAAGGCCAAATATCCGGAGCTGACCTTCGCGGTCGTGCCGGCTGAAAACGCGTCCGGCGTCACCGAGCGCTGGACGCCGTTCGTCAACTATCTCTCCAAGGAACTCGGCGTGAAGGTCACGCTGCGCATCGCCAACGATTATGCTGCGGTGATCGAGGGCCAGCGCTCCGGCAACATCCAGATCGCCAGCTACGGTTCGGCCTCCTTTGCCCGCGCGCGGCTGACCGGCGTCAAGACCGACGCCTTCGCAAACGACATCAATGCCGACGGCTCGACCGGCTACTACTCGGTGTTCTTCGTCAAGGCGACCAGCCCGTACAAGACCGTCGAGGACGTGAAGGGCAAGAACCTCGGCCTCGTCGATCCGAACTCGACCTCGGGCAACAACGTGCCGCGCTTCGAGCTGAACAAGAAGGGCATTCCGGACGCCGAAGCCTATTTCAGCAAGGTCGTCTTCACCGGCAGCCACGAGAACGCGGTCCTCGCGCTTTCGCAAGGCACCGTCGACGTCGCCGCCAACCAGTGGACCAGCGACGAAGACTCCACGCTCGCCCAGATGCTGCACAAGGGCATGCTGAAGAATGCCGACGGCTCGCCGATGAAGAAGGAAGATTTCCGCATCATCAACAAGTCGGCCGAGATCATCAACGGACCCTATGCCTATAACACCGATCTTCCCGACGATCTGAAGGCCGCGATCGCAAAGGCCTTCTTCGAGGCGCCGGCCAAGGACAAGGTGATGTTCGACAAGCTCTCGGACGGCCAGAAGAAGGGCTTCCACCCCGCGACCACCAAGGATTGGGACGGCACGATCGAGCTGATCAAGTTCGTCGACACCCTGCGCAAGAAGAAGGCGTCCTGATCGGTTGACACGAACTAGACGGGCCGGGTCGACTGGACCCGGCCTGTTTCCATTGAGGGCAAGCAGCAGATCCGATGACCACCGCCGTATCCATCCTTCCCGCTCAGCAGCTCGCGGCGCTGAACGAGGCCTATCGCAAGGCGGTCGCGCGCAAGCGGCTGAAGATGATGCTGGCGGCGGCGGTGTTTATCGCGGCGCTCGTCGTCGCTGGCATCGGCGCCGAAGTGAACCTGCGCACGCTTTTCACCTATTTCGGCAACTTCGTCTCCTATTTCGACCGCATCCTCACGCTCGATAACGGCCAGCGGGTCTGGACCGATTTCGGCGAATGGTTCTGGGGCTGGAAGCAATGGCTGAAGCTGCTCGCCGAGACCATTTTGATCAGCTATGTCGGCACGCTGACCGGCGCCGTCCTTGCGTTCGCGCTGAACTTCTTCGCTGCGCAGAATACCTCGCCCGGGCCGTGGCTGCGCTTCGTCGTCCGCCGCCTGCTCGAATTCGCCCGCACCGTGCCCGGCATCGTGTTCGCGTTGGTGTTCGTGATCGCGTTCGGCCTCGGGCCGATGGCGGGCGTGCTGGCGATCGCCGTGCACTCGACCGGCGCGCTCGGCAAATTGTTCTCCGAGATCGTCGAGAATGCCGACATGAAGCCGGTGGAAGGCATCCGCTCGACCGGCGCGAGCTGGCTCTCCTGCATGCGCTTTGCGGTGCTGCCTCAGGTTTCAGCGGGCTATGCCAGCTATGCGCTGCTGCGCTTCGAGATCAATGTGCGCGAAGCGTCCGTGATGGGCTTTGTCGGGGCCGGCGGCATCGGGCAGGAGCTCGTGGTCGCGATCCGCAAATTCTACTATTCCGACGTCAGCGCCATCCTGGTCACCATCATCGTCACCGTGTTCGTGATCGACATCACCACCGGCTGGCTCCGCGCAAAACTGTTCGGCAAGGAGGCGCGGGCATGAGCCAATTGCCGAAGCCGGATTCGCTGGCGCTGCGGACGAAATATCCAGATGTTTTCGAGCGCCCGGCCTCGGCGCGGCTCGCCACACCCTTGATGCTGCTGGCGGCGTTCGCGGTCTTCGTCTTCGGACTGTTCGATCTCGACTTCTCGCCGACCAAGCTGGTGAGCGGCCTGCGCGAGCTCGGCTGGATCACGCTGATGATGATTCCGCCCGATCCCGGCTCGTCGCTGCCGACCTATCTCTCCGCGCTCGGCGAGACGCTGTCGATCGCGCTGCTCGGCACCACGATCGCCGCGTTCCTGGCGCTGCCGGTCGCCCTGCTCGCCGCGCGCAATATTGTGCCCTCCGCCATCTTCCGTTTTCCGGTGCGGCGCTTCCTGGATTCGATCCGCGGCGTCGACCAGCTCATCTGGGCCTTGGTGTGGATTAATGTCGTCGGCCTCGGCCCGTTTGCCGGCGTGCTCGCCATCGCGGTGTCGGACTTCGGCGCCTTCGGCAAATTGTTCTCTGAGGCCATTGAGGAGGCCGACAAGAAGCAGGTCGAGGGTATCAGAGCTTCCGGCGGCAGCGCGCTGCACGAGATCCGCTTCGGCCTGATCCCGCAGGTGCTGCCCGTGATCGCGGGGCAGGTGCTCTATTACATCGAGTCGAACACGCGTTCGGCCACCATCATCGGCATCGTCGGCGCCGGCGGCATCGGGCTGCAGCTCGCCGAGCAGATCCGCGTCCTGGAATGGCAGAAGGTCTCGTTCCTGATCTTGATGATCCTGGTCGCGGTCGCCGTGATCGACTGGATATCGACAAAACTCCGCTTCGCCATCATCGGCCAGCGCGCGGTGGCGTGAGCCTAACCCCGGTTCCGTAGGGTGGGCAAAGCGAAGCGTGCCCACCATCAAGCACTCCGCTCGGAATGGTGGGCACGCTTCGCTTTGCCCACCCTACAAAATCTCACCCGTTCTCCACCAAAAACTCCACGCGCTCGGCGGCGAAGCGCGAACGCTTTGTCACCAGCGGCTTGTCGTCCGGATCGACGTCGGTCGAGTCGACCACCAGGATCGGGCGGCCGAGCGCGAGGTCGAGCCGCGCCGCGTCGGTGGCGTCGACGATGCCGGCGGTGATCCGCGTCGAGGCGCGGCGATAGTCGCGGATGCCAAAATGTTCGAGCAGCTTCGTCATCGAGCGGACGCTGGCGAACACCTCTCCCGCGCCCGGAAAGCGCTCGGCCGAGAGCCAAGAGGTGGAGATGCAGATCGGCGCGCGGTCAGCGAACCGCAGCGACTCGATCCGGACCAGCGGCGCGCCGACCTTCAGTCCGAGTTCCCGCGCCAGGTCCCGGCTCGCCACGTCTTCCGACGCATCGATCAATTGCCCGCGTGGCTCGCGGCCGCCGGCGCCGACGATCTCCGAGAACCGCGTTCGTGAGCGCAACGGATAGGCGATTTTCTGCACCTCGACATAAGTGCCGCTGCCGCGCTCGGCGCGCACCAATCCGCGCTCGGCGAGCGCCGCCAGGGCGCGCCGCACCGTGTGCCGGTTCACGCGGTAGGTCTCCGCGATCTCCATTTCGCCCGGCAGCTTCTCGCCGGCGGCAAAGCGGCCTTCGGCGATGCCGCGCTCGATGCCATCGGCGACCAGTCGCCACAGCGCGACGCCCGATGAGGTGGTGTCCTGCAGGCTCATATCGGAAACCCAGTCCTGTCGAAAATCATGGCTCTGTCATGAAACAGTCATGGCGTTTGCTTATCAAGTTGTCTATTATCATAGACAACTTCAGTCAGGCAAGGTTCCGCGATATGACGAAGACCGAGCAAGACAGCAGGCGGGCCCAGCGCAGGGCGGGAATGGCGGTGCTCGCACAGTCGGACGCTGCCGAAATTTTGGCCCGGCTCAGCGCGATGGCGCTGCCTGCTCACAAGACCCTGCGCGAGCCGGAAAACGGCCTCGTCATGGTGCGCGGCCGGATCGGCGGCGATGGTGCGGCCTTCAATGTCGGCGAGGCGACCGTCTCGCGCGCCGCGGTGCTGCTTTCGACCGGCCAGGTCGGTTTCGGCTACACGCTCGGGCGCGACCACGAGAAGGCGCGGCTGATCGCGCTATGCGACGCCATGGCGCAATCGGACGACTTTGCCGATGCGGTCGAACAGGAAGTGATCGCGCCGCTGCGCACGGCCATGATCGCGAAACGAAGCCGGGCGGACGCGGAGACGACGGCGACGCGGGTTGATTTCTACACCATGGTGCGCGGCGAGGGCTAAGGACATGACGACGGTTGCTGAACTGCCGCCGGGCTTCTCCGACAAGGTGTTGTCGGCGCAGGCGACGTTCCGTACCGTAATGAACGCGATGGCGCGTCCGGGAACGGTGCAGCGAATCGCGGCATCGGCCGGCGCGCCTTCCGGCGTGATGCACGGCACGGCCGCGATCGCGCTGATGCTGTTCGATCATGACACGCCGATTTGGCTCGATGGCGCGATGTCGACCCCCGACATCGCCAAATGGCTGAAGTTCCACACCGGCGCGCCCATCACCGGCGATCCCGCGATTGCGGGCTTTGCGCTGATCGGCGATCCCAAGAATCTTCCCGCGCTCGATCGCTTCGCGTTCGGCAGCAGCGAATATCCCGATCGCTCGACCACGCTGATCCTGCAGATTGGCAGCCTGTCGCACGGCGCGGCCTACGAACTGCGCGGTCCCGGCATCGACGGCTCCACTGTGCTGACCGCGACCATTGAGCCGCACGATCTGTTCGATCGGCTCGCCGTCAACGCCGCGCTGTTTCCGCGCGGTATCGACGTCGTGCTGGTCGCGGGCGAAGAGATTGTCGCGATCCCGCGCACCACGCGGCTCGCTCATGGGAAGGACTGACGATGTACGTTGCGGTCAAGGGCGGCGAACGCGCCATAGAGAACGCCCATCGCCTGCTCGCGCATGAACGGCGCGGCGACCGGGAGGTGCCGGAGCTCACGCTTGCGCAGATCTCCGAACAGCTTGCGCTCGGCGTCGATCGCGTCATGGCGGAAGGCTCGCTCTATGACCGCGAGCTCGCCGCGCTCGCGATCAAGCAGGCGCGCGGCGACATGATCGAGGCGATCTTCCTGGTTCGCGCCTTCCGCGCCACGCTGCCGCGCTTCGGCGCCACCGAGCCGGTCGATACCGGCAACATGCAGATCCGCCGCCGCATCTCCGCGACCTTCAAGGACATTCCCGGCGGCCAGATCCTCGGCCCCACCTTCGACTACACCCATCGCCTGCTTGACCCGCAGCTTGCCGAGGGTTTTGTGCCGGAGGCGCCTGCGACCGGCGAAACATCGTCCGCCGAAACGCCGCGCGTCACCGATATCCTCGCTCACGACGGTCTGATCGAGCCGTCACCGCAGGCAGAGGCGGACGCGCCGGTCGGCGACCTCACGCGCGAGCCGCTCAGCTTCCCGGCCGACCGCGATCTACGGCTGCAGAATCTCGCCCGCGCCGACGAAGGTTTCCTGCTCGCGCTCGGCTATTCCACCCAGCGGGGTTATGGCCGCAACCATCCCTTTGCCGGCGAAATCCGCTTCGGCGAGGTCGATGTCGAATTCTTCGCCGAGGATGCAGGCTTCGCCGTTCCGCTTGGGAGAATCGAACTCACCGAGTGCCAGATGGTCAACCAGTTCAAGGGCTCGGCGACCGAGGCGCCGTGCTTCACCCGTGGCTATGGCCTCGCCTTCGGCCAGAGCGAGCGCAAGACCATGTCGATGGCGCTGGTCGATCGCTCGCTTCGTGCGCGCGAACTCGGCGAGGAGGTCAGTGCGCCGGCGCAGGACGAGGAGTTTGTGATGTCGCATTCCGACAATGTGCAGGCGACCGGCTTCGTCGAGCATCTCAAGCTGCCGCATTACGTCGACTTCCAGTCCGAGCTCGGCCTGCTACGCAGGCTGCGCAAGGACTTCGCCGACGCCAATACGTCGGAGCCGCTGCAGGAGGCCGCCGAATGAACGCGCCGTCCTATAATTTCGCCTATCTCGACGAACAGACCAAGCGGATGATCCGCCGCGCGATCCTGAAGGCGATCGCGATTCCCGGCTACCAGGTGCCGTTCGCAAGCCGGGAGATGCCGATGCCCTATGGCTGGGGCACCGGCGGCGTGCAGGTCACCGCCGCGATCCTCGGTCCTGATGACGTCTTGAAGGTGATCGACCAGGGTTCCGACGACACCACCAACGCGATCTCGATCCGCAAATTCTTCGGCAAGACCGCAAGCGTTGCGACCACGACGTCGACGACGGACGCAACCGTGATCCAGACCCGCCACCGCATTCCCGAGGCGCCACTGCATGAAGGGCAGGTGCTGGTCTATCAGGTGCCGATCCCCGAACCGCTGCGCTTCCTCGAACCGCGCGAGACCGAGACGCGGCGCATGCATGCGCTCGCCGAATACGGCTTGATGCATGTCAAGCTCTACGAGGACATCGCGCGCTTCGGTCATATCGCCACGGCCTACGCCTATCCGGTGAAGGTGAACGCGCGCTATGTGATGGACCCGTCGCCGACGCCGAAATTCGACAATCCGAAGATGGACAATTGCGCGGCGCTGCAATTGTTCGGCGCCGGCCGCGAGAAGCGCATCTACGCGATCCCGCCCTACACGACCGTGGTCTCGCTCGATTTCGAGGACCATCCGTTCAAGCCGTATCGCTTCGATGCGCCTTGCGCGCTCTGCGCCGCGGAGAACTCCTACCTCGACGAGATCGTCACCGATGACAAGGGCGGGCGGATGTTCGTCTGCTCCGACACCGACTATTGCGAGCAGCGCCAGGCCGAAGGCCATCGCGGCCACCAGAGCGCAGCGCCGCACAAGGAGAGGGCGCATGTCTGAGCCGGTGACCATGCCCGACGATGACGAGCCGCTGCTGATCGCGGACGGCCTGTCGAAGAATTACGGCCGGCTCGCCGCCTGCCGCGACGTGTCGTTCTCGCTCCATCCCGGCGAGGTGCTCGCGATTGTCGGCGAATCCGGCTCGGGCAAGTCGACCTTGCTGCAACTATTGTCGGCGCAGCTCGCGCCGAGCGCGGGCCGCGTGTCCTATCGCATGCGCGACGGCGTGCTGCGTGATTTGGCATCGCTCGGCGAAGCCGAGCGGCGCTTCCTGTTCCGCACCGATTGGGGCTATGTGCATCAGGACCCCGCGCAGGGGCTGCGCATGGCGGTCTCCGCCGGCGCCAATGTCGGCGAGCGGCTGATGGCGATCGGCTGGAATCACTATGGCCGCATCCGCGATACCGCAACGACGTGGCTCGAACGCGTCGAGATCGACATCGGTCGCATCGACGATGCGCCGAAAACCTATTCCGGCGGCATGCGGCAGCGCCTGCAGATCGCGCGCAACCTCGTCACTGCGCCGCGGCTGGTGTTCATGGACGAGCCGACCGGCGGGCTCGACGTCTCCGTGCAGGCCCGCCTGCTCGACCTGATGCGCAATCTCGTCAGCGAGCTCAACCTCGCCGCCATCGTCGTCACGCATGACCTCGCGGTGGCGCGCCTTTTGTCGCACCGGGTGATGGTGATGAAAGGCGGCCGCGTCATCGAGACCGGCCTGACCGACCAGGTGCTCGACGACCCGCGCGAGCCCTACACCCAACTGCTCGTTTCCTCGATCCTGCCGCCATGAGGGCACCGATGACTGCGATGATCGAAATCTCCAACGCGGCAAAGACCTTCACCATGCATCTGCAGGGTGGGGTCGAACTGCCTGTCGTGAGCAACGTCTCCTTCCATGTCGAACCGGGCGAATGCGTGGTATTGTCCGGTCCGTCCGGCGCCGGCAAGTCGTCGATCCTGAAGATGATCTTCGGCAACTACCGTTGCGACACCGGGCGGATCGACGTCCGCCACCAGGGCAAGGTGATCGATCTCGCCAGCGCCGAGCCGCGGCAGGTCCTGAGCGTGCGCCGCGCCAGCGTCGGCTATGTCAGCCAGTTCCTGCGTGCGGTGCCGCGGGTGGCGACCATCGACGTCGTCGCCGAGCCGCTGGTCGCCAACGGCACGCCGCGCGCGGAAGCGCGCGACAAGGCCAAGGCACTACTGCGCCGGCTCAACATCCCCGAGAGGCTCTGGGCGCTGCCGCCCTCGACCTTCTCCGGCGGCGAGCAGCAGCGCGTCAACATCGCCCGCGGCTTCGTGTCCGATCTGCCGATTCTGCTCCTGGACGAGCCGACGGCCTCGCTCGATGCGGCCAACCGCGCCGTGGTGGTGGAACTGATCGGAGAGAAGAAACGCCGCGGCGTCGCGATGGTCGCGATCGTGCATGACGATGAGATCCGTCATCTGATTGCAGACCGAATCGTGGATGTCACGTCATTCGCTGCAGCGGCGTGAGAGGGCAGCGGCATGAGAGGGAAGGGGTGAGATGACTGCAAGAGAGACCATCATCGGCAATGCCCGCCTTGTGCTGGCCGACCGCGTCATCGAGCGCGGCTGGGTCGCCTTGGCCTCCGGCCGCATTGCCGAATTCGGTGAGGGGAGCGCGCCCGATGGCAGTGAGGATGCCGGCGGCGATCTCATCATGCCCGGCATGATCGAGCTGCACACCGATCATCTCGAAGCCCATTACGTGCCGCGCCCGAAAGTGTTTTGGGACCCGGTCGCCTCCGTCATCTCCTATGACGCGCAGCTCGCGACCTCGGGCATCACCACGGTCCTCGACTCGCTCCGGGTCTGGCGCGAGGATGGCGCCGAGGAGGTCGACGGCCGCGCCGGCATTCTGGCGGCGGCGATCTCGGCGGCCCGCGGGGGCAATCTGCTCCGTGCCGATCACTTCCTGCACCTGCGCTGCGAAATTCCGATGCCCGATGTGGTGGCCGAGGCGAAGGAGCTGATCGACCGGCCCGACGTGCGCCTGATGTCGCTGATGGATCACACCCCCGGCCAGCGCCAGTTCCGCGACGAGGTGAAGCTGCGCGACTACTATCGCGGCAAGGGTGGCGGCATGACCGACGCCCAGCTCGACGAGCTCTTCGCCCGGCGCTTCGCCAACCAGAAAGCCTATGCCGCCACCAACATGCGCGCCATCGTCGCGCTCGCGCATGAATACAATATCCCGCTCGCGAGCCACGACGACACCACGGAAGAGAACGTCGTCGATGCCGTGCGCGACCGCGTCTCGGTCGCAGAATTCCCGACCACGATGGAGGCCGCGCGCGGCCTGCATGCGGCCGGCATCGACATCCTGATGGGCGCGCCCAACGTGGTGCGCGGCGGCTCGCATTCCGGCAACATCGCCGCTGTCGATCTCGCCCGCGAGGGCCTGCTCGACATCCTGTCGTCCGACTACATCCCTTCGAGCCTGCTGATGGCGGCGCTGCAACTGCCGCAGCACGTGCCGGCGATCGATCTTGCGTCTGCGGTGCGCACGGTGACGAAGGCGCCGGCCGAAGCGGTGGGGCTCACCGACCGCGGCGAGATCGCGGTTGGCAAGCGCGCCGACCTGATTCGCGTGCATCTCGCGCGCGACCTCCCGGTGGTGCGCAGTGTCTGGCGGGAAGGGGAGCGGGTCGCATGACGGAAGCACAGGCAGTTGCAATCGAGACACCTATAGCGATCGGTCCGGGCCGCCTGGTGCTGGTGGTCGGCCCGAGCGGCGCCGGCAAGGATACGCTGCTCGGGCTCGCCAAAGCGGCCTGTGCCGAGGATGGCAATGCCGTCTTTGCGCGCCGCGTGATCACGCGCGCCTCGTCAGCCGCCGAGGACAATGAGGAGGTCAGCGCGGACGCATTCCGCGAGGCGGTGGCGCGCGGTGACTATGCGATGCATTGGGAGGCGCATGGCCATAGCTATGCGTTGCCGCGTGCTGTCGATGACGATCTCCGCGCCGGCCGCACCGTGATCGCCAACGTCTCGCGCACGGTGATATCGGTGGCCCGCCGCGCCTACGCCAATGTCGTCGTGGTCCAGGTCACCGCGCCGCCGAACGTGCTGGCCGAACGACTGGCGATGCGCGGACGCGCGAGCGACGGCCGGATCGAGCATCGGCTCGGCCGCACCGTCGACGAGACGACCGCCGCGCCGGACTTCACCATCGTCAATGTCGGCACCGCCGACTATCACGCAGGCCAACTCGCGCGGATCGTCAGGGGCAGCCGCTGGGACGAGTAAGCAAGGGAAGCCGATGACAAATATCGCGACGATCGAACAATTGGAGGCGATCTACGGCTTCCCCAACGATGCTTCCACCGTCAAGGTCGCCGACCACATCACGCCGCCCTATCGCATCCTGATCGAGAAGTCGCCGTTCGCCGCGCTCGCCACCGTCGGTCCCGAAGGCATCGATTGCTCGCCGCGCGGCGACCTGTCCGGCTTCGTCCGCCTCCATGACGACAAGACGCTGATGATACCCGACCGCCGCGGCAACAACCGCGTCGATTCGCTCCGCAACATTGTCCGGGATCCGCGCGTCGCGCTGTTGTTCCTGATCCCCGGCTCCGGCACCACGCTGCGCGTCAACGGCAGCGCTTATCTCTCGATCGATCCGGATCTGCTCGCGTCCTTCAAGATGGAAGGCAAGACGCCGCGCTCCGTCATCGTCATGACCGTCGACGAGATCTACTTCCAATGCGCCCGCGCGATCGTCCGCGCCGATCTTTGGAATCCCGACAAGCGCGTCGATCCCAGGACATTGCCGACCCCGGGCCAGATCCTCGCCAGCATGAGCGAAGAAAAGGTCGGCGGCGAAACCTACGACCGCGAATGGCCGGAGCGCGCCCGCCAGACGATGTGGTGAGGTAACCCCGCACAAAATTCGTCGTCATTCCGGGGCGATGCGATAGCATCGAGCCCGGAATCCATCTCTCCGCTTGTGCGTGCGGCCCGATGGATTCCGGGCCTGCGCCTTGCGGCGCATCCCGGAATGACGGCGGTGTGCCCGTTCCAGAACGGAGCTCCTGCCGCCTTGATGGTCCCTTAAGCCTGTCATGAAGCCGGCAACGACCGGGCCGACCCGCAACACCGATTCTTAGCAACTCAGCGGCATGGTGCCGGCCATGAGACTGACAGCCCTGTCCGGCGGCGTGCAGCCTGGCATTCGCCGCGAACTGATCAAATTGCTGTACACGTCGATGCCGCAGGTCATGGCGATCACCGTGACATCAGGCGCCGGCGCGATCGCGCTTGCGCTGGTCAGCGGGGATATCGGCTATGCCCTGATCTCCTGTCTCATTCTGATCACCGCCGCAAGCCGGCTATACAGCCTGCACCTCTACAAGCTGCGATCGGCGAATTTCTCCGACCAGGACGTGCTGCGCTGGGAGCACATCTACGGCATCGGCGCGGTGGCGTTCTCGGTGGGGCTTGGCCTATTGTCATACCGCGCGCTCCGGCTCGGCGATGCGGCTGGGGCGTGGATCAGCTTCGGACTATCGATGTCCTTCTGCGTCGGCATGGTGTCGCGCGCGGCGGTGCGTCCGTGGATCGTGCTGTCGGCATCGGCCGTGCTGTTCGCGCCGACCATCGTGGCGGGCCTGCTGCGGCCGGAACTCGCCTACAAGCTCGGCTCCTGCATGCTGTTCCTGTTCTGGATCACGCTGCGCGAGGCCTCCCGCCATCTCAGCAAGGCCTTCATCGAGCGGCTGGAGGCCCAGCAGGCGCTGGCGCGCCAGGCCCATCATGACTTCCTGACCGGATTGCCGAACCGTGCCGCGTTTCTCGCGGCGCTGGAGAAGACGGCGGGACGCGTCGCCATCGTCGCCATCGATCTTGATGGTTTCAAATCGGTGAATGACCGCCTCGGCCATCACGCCGGAGATGCGCTGCTCCGCCAGGTCGCCGAACGATTGACCCACTGCATCGGGCCGCAGGGCACCGTTGCCCGCTTTGGCGGTGATGAATTCATGCTGTTGCGTCCGGTGGACGACGGGCCGGCGGGGAAAGATGCCGCCGTGGCGCTCGCCAAGCGGGTGGTCGAGGCGCTGTCGCTGCCCTTCTTTGTCGCGCAGAAGCCGGCGCGGATCGGCGCCAGCGCGGGCATCCTGGTGACCGAGCTTGCCTCCGACGCAACCGTCGGCACGGCATCGTTGCTCGAACAGGTCGATCGCGCGCTCTATGCCGCTAAGCGTGCCGGCGGCGGACGCTGGCAATGGTCCGGCGACGAGGCCACTGTCATGGATCAGGCGATCTGAATCACAGATCAGGTCGAACTGCATCGGTGCGCGAGACACCAGGACGTGTATTCATAAATCCCCGCGCCCCAGATCTGAGTCTATCAGGTCCGCTGTGCTCTGATAGCGGCACGATAGCAGCCCGTGGGAGGGCGCTGAGAAGCGTGAACGCCGACAGGAAAATCGGGCCGAGCAAGTCTGGATTCGCTCGATAGTTCGGATAAGATAATTGCAGAAAAACTAAACGCTGCCCCCCGGGAGGAAATGATGCTCGACACCACGAGTAACGCCCATTTCCAGGTCTTTCTTGACAAATTCGAAGCGGCGCTTGCGGCAGGTGATCTCGATGCCGCCGTGGCAATGTTCGCACCGGAATGCTACTGGCGCGACCTCGTTGCTTTCACCTGGAACATAAAGACCATGGAAGGTCGCGATCAGGTCCGGGAAATGCTCAGCTCTTGCCTTGCGCGCGCAAAGCCGGGCAACTGGAAAATCGCTGAAGGGGAAAGCGCGACCGAAGCCGGCGGCGTGACCGAATGCTGGATTTCGTTCGAGACCGAGGTAGCGCGCGGCTACGGCTTGGTCCGCCTCCAGAACGGCCAGATCTGGACGCTTCTGACTACGATGGTCGAACTGAAAGGTCACGAGGAAAAGGCGGGTTTCAGCCGGCCGCTCGGCGCCCGGCACGGCGTCAATCCCGGCGCCAAAACCTGGAAGGAATTGCGCGACGAGGAAGCCGAGCAGCTCGGCGTCAAGACCCAGCCCTATGTGCTGGTCATAGGCGGCGGCCAGGGCGGCATCGCGCTCGGAGCGCGGTTGCGCCAGCTCGGCGTGCCCACCATCGTCGTGGAGAAGAACGACCGTGCCGGCGATTCCTGGCGCAACCGCTATAAGTCGCTCTGCCTCCACGATCCGGTCTGGTACGATCATTTGCCATATATCGACTTCCCGAAGAACTGGCCGGTATTTTCGCCCAAGGACAAGATCGGCGACTGGCTGGAGATGTACACCAAGGTCATGGAGCTGAACTACTGGACCGGCACCACGGCCAAACACGCCGACTGGGACGACGCTCACCACGAATGGACCGTCGTCGTCGAGCGAGATGGCAAGGAGATCACGCTGAAGCCGAAGCAACTGGTATTTGCGACCGGTATGTCGGCCAAGCCGAACCTGCCGCAATTCAGGGGCATGGACGCCTTCAAGGGCGAGCAACACCATTCCTCGCGTCATCCAGGAGCCGACCGCTACAAGGGCAAGAAGGTAATCGTGATCGGCTCGAACAATTCCGCGCATGACATCTGCGCCGCGCTGTATGAGGCCGGTGTCGACGTGACCATGGTGCAGCGCTCGACTACCCATATCGTGCGCTCGGATTCGCTGATGGAATCGATAGCGGACCTCTATTCCGAGCGCGCCGTGCGCGGCGGCATGACGACGGCGAAGGCCGATCTGATTTTCGCCTCGCTGCCCTACAAGATCCTGGCTGGGCTGCAGAAGCCCGTCTACGACAAGATCCGCGAGGGCGACGCCGATTTCTACGCGGGGCTAACGAAAGCCGGTTTTCGGCTCGACTTCGGCGACGATGATTCCGGGCTGTTCATGAAGTACCTGCGTCGCGGGTCGGGCTATTACATCGATGTGGGCGCCTCGCAGCTCATCATCGACGGCAAGGTCAAGCTGGTCGCAGGTCAGGTCGAGGAAATCACGCCCAACGGCGTGAGGCTCGACGATGGCAAGGAATTGCCCGCCGATGTAATCGTCTACGCCACCGGCTACAGTTCGATGAACGGCTTTGTTGCCGACCTCATCAACCCGGAAATGGCCGACAAGGTTGGCAAGGTCTGGGGGCTCGGCTCGAACACGACCAAGGACCCCGGCCCATGGGAAGGCGAACAGCGCAACATGTGGAAGCCGACGCGGCAGGAAGGCCTGTGGTTCCACGGCGGTAATCTGCATCAGTCGCGCCATTACTCGCAATTTCTTTCCCTGCAGTTGAAAGCGCGCTACGAGGGCATCCCCACGCCGGTCTATGGCCTGCAGACTGTCCATCATAAGGCCTGAAGTCGCAAAGCGCTCGGCGGGGTTCTCGGATGCGAGCCCCATGCGCTGAGTTGGTCACGGTCTCCTGAGCGGATGCGCGGCGCCTAATGGCGCGGATCGCCACTCGTGCTCATTTCGCCCTCAGCAGAAAGAGGCTATTGCAGTCCCACCCATGCCGAGTACACGGGCCGCGCCATTCGACAGGTCCATGCACCGTCCCTTCACAAACAGCCTCGGTCATTTATCCGAACCGTAACGCTTCGCCCGGTCGAATGTGAGGTGACGGTGACGTGAGAGCCGAACGGTCTGGAACGGTGCGCTGCGGTCATCGCGCTTGGATTCATCCGTTCGCCGGACGCGGTTCGATCCCCGCCGTAGCCGTAGCGGGAAGCGGTACAAGTTTCAGCAAATGCAGGAGCAGTGAAACAAGTGAGGGCGAAAGCAGCGCATATTGGACCCATCATTGGGACCTGTCATGGATCCCGGCCCGCCGCCGATGGTGCATGCTGATCAGCAACTGCTTCCGAGGATGTAAGAATCTGGGAGCAAGGTGGTGTGGTCGTGGGCTTGGTGGCCAGCACCGTGTTGTACGGGTTGCCAAAAACAAATACCTTCGAAGTACGCCAGATGATCCGTTCCAATTCGACGAATGTGCGCATCCTTAGCCTGTACTTCCACAACAGCATGTGTTGAATGAAGTTCCAGGTCATGCCCCAAGCCCAGAATGGTAGTCGCCGATAACGGATCGGTTTGAAGCCGAGTCGGCGCATCTTGTAGACGAGAAGATTGGCGCCGACAAAATTGTAGCGCCAATTGTCGAAGAAGGCCGTGACGCTCAGGTAATCCTCCTTACGGTGACAATGATCCAGTGACCCCGGCGACCGGATCAAAAGGCGTCCTCCCGGCTTGAGCATCCGCCAGCACCTCGCTAGCCAAGCGTCCAAGTCTTTAGTGTAGCCTATCGATTCGAGGGCATAGATGGCATCAAAATGTTCACTCGGAAGATCGAGGCTGTCGAAGTCGGCAACGATCACCTGTCCACGCCCACCAAGTTTAGCAAATTTCCGTTGGCAGATGTCCGCTTGAACAGCTGAATTGGTCACACACAGAATTTCGATATTGCACCGGCTGGCGAGGTAGTCGGCCGCCGCGCCAGATCCGCAGCCGAGATCTAACAGCCGCATCCCGTCCCTTAGCTTCAGAAGAACATATTCGGCTTCGTATGGGCGCGAAAATGCTACTCGGGGGAAAACGCAGGTGCTGTAGTTCGCCTGCTCGTCGCGATACGTGCTGAACACGTCATCATACGTACGCTTCTCGTCATCGTGCTTGAGAAAGTCGCTCGGCTGCGGCGTCCACTCGACGAGTTGGAGTTGCTCGAATTGATTCAGCTCGTGGCCTATCTTGCTCGCGTCCTTCGGTTGGGTCACCAAAAGAAAAAGTACATAATGAAACAAGTTGTACGCTACGAACAACGCGATGATGATCGCCGCTACCAACTGAAATATCAGAGCAATATCCAAGGTTGCTCCTGTGACTGCTGAAACGTTCTAAGAACGCATGTTGCAATTAATCAAATCACACCGGGGCCGCGTACCGCTAGAGGCCAATGTCCGAGTCGGGGTCACGAGCGGCAATGCTCCGCCCGATCGTAAGATTTCCGCTTGGCCGTCAGAAGCTGACATGTACGCCGTTAAGAGTACACACCCTAGCGGCCGGCTTTTTCTTCCCAGTCCTCCCATTCAACATCGCTATTGATTTCGAGGTAGGCGGAAACGGCGGCGCCGACGGTCGGGAAGAAGTTGTCCTCGCCAAGCTGCGCCAGCAATCCGAATTTCTTCAGCTTGTCCTTTACGGGATCCTTGAGCTCCGCAAAACGAAGCTCGATACCCCGTGCCTGCAACGTCTCGTCCAGCTTGGCAAGTGTATCGCCGGCGGTGACGTCCACACTGGTGACCGGCTCCGCGGCAACGACCAGCCAGCGCACGGGCGTTGGGGATTTCGCCACGGCGTCCAGAACGCGCTCATTGAAGAACTCGGCGTTGGCGAAGAACAGCGGCGCATCCCACCGAAACAGCACCAGCCCCGGGATCTGGCGTGCATCCGGATATCTGGTGATGTCGTGATAACCCTTGACGCGGTCGGCGCGGCCCAACACGGCCGAGTGCGGGCGCCACCCATCCCATAGGAATTCGGCGATGGCGATGACGATTGCGAGACCAATTCCCGGAATGACCCCGAGCACGGCCACGCCGACAAAGCAGACGATCGATAGCCAGAACTCCCACTGCTGGATGCGATAGATTCGTTTGAGGTCGGTGACTTCGAACAACCCGATCGCCGCGGCGATGACGACGGCGGCGAGCGCGGCGTTGGGCAAATGCTGAAGGAGGTTTGGCGCTGCCAGCAGAAGAAGGGCGATGACCAGCGCGCCGACGACACAGGTCAGTTGCGTGCGGGCGCCGGCGGCTTCCGCAACCGGCGTGCGCGAACTGCTGCTGCTGATCGGAAAGCCCTGGAAAAAGCCGGTGGCCAGATTGGCGGCGCCGAGCGCCACCATCTCCTGGTTGGGATCGGTCTGCGTGCTCAGCCGTGCGGCAAAGGCGCGGGACAGCACGCTGGTGTCGGCGAACGATATCAGCGCGACGGCGCAACCTCCGAGCATGACTGGCCATATGTCGTTATAGCCGATCAAGGGAATGGCGAAGCCCGGCAATCCTTTCGGAAGAGAACCCAGAACGGTCACGCCGTAATGGGGCCCGAGATCCAGCGCAGCGACAATGACCGTCGCTGCGACCACCGCAATCAGGATGCCTGGCAGTCGCTTGTTGTTCCGGAGCAGGAGAATAACGATCAACGTGCCGAGCCCAATCCCGAATGCGACCCGGTTGGTCTTGCCTTCAAGGATTGCGTCGGCGATCGACCACATGCTCCGCAACGGTCCTGCGCTCTCAATGGAGAAGCCGAAGAGCTTTGGCAGTTGGCTGATCAATACGGTCAGGGCAATGCCGTTCATATAGCCGTAGCGTATCGGCTTGGAGAGAAGCTCGGTCACAAACCCCAGACGCACGATGCCGGCCAGAATGCATACCGTCCCGGAAACGATGGCCATCATGCCGGCCAAGGCTACGGCGCGCATGGGATCGCCACCCGACAACGGAACGACAACGCCGAGGATGACGGCTGCCAGCGCCGAGTCCGGTCCCAGCACAAGGATGCGGCTGGGGCCGAACAGCGCGTAGGCCAGCAGCGGAACGATCGTTGCGTACAGACCATAGATGCCGGGCAAGCCCGACGCTTCCGCGTAGGCAATCCCGACCGGGACCAGCATGGTCGCCAGCACGAGCCCGGCGAAAAGATCATGCGGAAGCGACGCCGCTTCATATCGACGGACGGTGTCGAGACCTGGCAGCCAGCCGCTCCAATGCCTCATTGCCGGTCGCTACGAATTGCTCTGCTCCTCGATTGCCTTCACCGATACCGCCGCGACCTGCCGAAGCGCCTCGCGGTCGGCGCCGGACGAGGCCATCACGCCCATACCGGCGATGACTGCGGAGAGATAGCGCGCGAGCGCGGCGGGGTCAGCGGTTTCCTTCAGGTCGCCCTCGGCCTTCGCCCTTACGAAGCGCTCGCGGAGCTGGTTCTCGGTCTGCGCCCGATGGGCGGCGAGTTCGAAGGGAACGTTTTCCGAGCCGGTGCCGCAGGCAAGGCCGCCCTGGACCAGAAGGCAGCCGGGTGGGTTGGCGGGGTCGGTCTGGCTGTCGGCGGTGCCCATCAGCATGCGCTCGGCCACCTCGCGGGCGGTCGGCGCGCTCACGATTTCTTCCAGCCAGCAAGCGCGCTTGGCGCTATAACGATCGAGCGCAGCCTTCAAGAGGCCCTCTTTGCTGCCGAAGGCCGCGTACAGGCTTGGCGGATTTATGCCCATGACTTCAGTGAGTTGCGCGATCGTCGCGCCCTCATAGCCGTGCCGCCAGAACACTTCCATCGCCTGGTCCAGCGCCGCGTCGGCGTCGAACGCCCGGGGCCTGCCCATCGCCATTGCGTGCTCCCTGAAAATTTCTTAACATCCGCTACATAAGTATCTTGCGGACCGGCGTCCAGCTCCACATTTGTAGCGCTCACTACATTATGGAGCGCGCAAATGCCCCCCGCCCGCATTACCCCCCGTTCTGGCCGATTCCGACGCATTGTTGGCGGTATTGTGATCGTTGGCGCCGTCGCGGCGGCCGGATCGGTCCTTTCCGGCCGCTATTTTTATGCCGCGCAGGCGACCAGTGCGGCCGCCGCGCCGGAGCAGGCCGTCGCCGTGACGGTCGCGGCCATCGAACCCCGACAGGCCAACCTGTGGGACGATTTCTCCGGCCGGCTCGAGGCCATCGACCGTGTCGAGCTGCGGCCGCGTGTCGCCGGCGCGATCCTGGCGACCAATTTCACTGAGGGTTCGCTGGTGAAGGCCGGCGACGTCCTGTTCAAGATCGATCCCGCGCCTTACGCCGCGGAGGTCGACAAGGCGAGGGCGCAGCTCGAGGCCGCCAAGGCGCGCGTGGTCTTCACGACGAGCGAGCTCGAGCGCGGCGCGCAGCTCGTCGGCAACGCGGTCGTGACCCGGCGCGACTATGACCAGCGCGACAATGCCAATCGCGAGGCGATTGCCAACGTCAAGGCTGCCGAAGCGACGCTGCAAACCGCAAAGCTCAATCTCGACTACACCGAGGTGCGCGCTCCCGTGGACGGCCGCGTCGGCAAGTTCGAGGTCACCGTCGGCAATCTCGTCGCCGCCGGCACGGCCTCGCCGGTATTGACCTCGCTGGTCTCGATCAATCCGATCTATGCCAGCTTCGATGCCGACGAGGAGGTGGTGCTGCGCGCGTTGAACTCGATTGCGGACGCTTCCGGCACCCGCGGCAATCTCGACCGGATCCCGGTCGAGATGACGACCTCCGGCGGCACCACTGCCAAGGGCCACATCCAGCTCATCGACAACCAGGTCAACGGCCAGAGCGGCACCATCCGCGTGCGTGCGGTGTTCCGCAATGATGACGGCCGCCTGATCCCGGGTCAGTTCGCACGCGTGCGCATGGGCCAGCCCGAGAGGCAGACGCTTGTGCTGGTCGATGAGCGTGCGATCGGCACCGACCAGGACAAGAAGTTCGTGATGGTGGTCGGCGAGGACAATCGCGCGGTCTACCGTCCGGTCGCGCTCGGCGGCTCCGTCGACGGCCTGCGCATCGTCACCTCGGGCCTGAAGTCCGGCGACCGCATCGTCGTCAATGGCCTGCAGCGCGTGCGCCCCGGCGCTCTCCTGAAGATGGAGGTCGCCGAAATGGGCGCGCGCAACACCCAGCAGGCCGCCAACGAAGACAACAAGCACATCGCAACGCGGTGATGCGGAAGCTCCCCTCATCCCGACCTTCTCCCCGTACGCGGGGAGAAGGGGAAGTTCGGCTTCAACTGAATTGATCACATTGTAAGGCTCCGCTTAAGCGGGGACAGACCCATGAATCTCTCAAAGTTCTTCATCGACCGACCGATCTTTGCAGGCGTCCTCTCGGTCCTGATTTTCCTCGCCGGCCTGATCTCGCTGTTCGCGATGCCGATCTCGGAATATCCCGATGTCGTGCCGCCGTCAGTCGTGGTGCGCGCGACCTATCCCGGCGCCAATCCGAAGGTGATCGCGGAAACGGTTGCTACCCCGATCGAGGAGCAGATCAACGGCGTCGAGAACATGCTCTATATGAGCAGCCAGGCGACCACCGACGGCGCGATGACGCTGACGGTGACCTTCCGCCTCGGCACCGATCCCGACAAGGCGACGCAACTGGTGCAGAACCGGGTGCAGCAGGCCGAGCCGCGGCTGCCGGCGGTGGTGCGCCAGCTCGGCATCATCACCAAGAAGAGCTCGCCCGACCTCACCATGGTCGTGCATCTCCTCTCGCCGAACAACCGCTACGACATGACGTATCTGCGCAACTACGCGGTGCTCAACGTCAAGGACCGGCTGGCGCGGATCGACGGCGTCGGCGACGTCCAGCTCTATGGCGCCGGCGACTATTCGATGCGGGTCTGGGTCGATCCGCAGAAGGCCGCCGAGCACGGCCTGACTGCTAGCGACATCGTCAGGGCGATCCAGGCGCAGAACGTGGAAGCCGCCGCCGGCGTTGTCGGCTCCTCGCCGAGCGTCAAGGGCATCGACCTGCAGCTCTCCGTCAACGCCGAAGGCCGGCTCGCCAGCGAGGACCAGTTCGGCGAGATCGTGGTGAAGACCGGCTCCCGCGGCGAGGTAGTGCGCCTGCGCGACGTAGCCCGCATCGAGCTCGGTGCCTCCGAATACGGCCTGCGTTCCTTGCTCGACAACAAGCAGGCGGTCGCGATCCCGATCAACCAGGCGCCCGGCTCCAACGCGCTGGATATCTCCACCAAGGTCCGCGCGACCATGGCCGAGATCAAGAAGAACATGCCTGACGGCGTCGACTACAAGATCGTCTACGATCCCACGCAGTTCGTGCGCTCCTCGATCGAGGCGGTGGTGCACACGCTGCTGGAAGCGATCGTGCTGGTCGTCTTGGTTGTGATCCTGTTCCTGCAGACCTGGCGCGCCTCGATCATCCCGCTGCTCGCGGTGCCGGTGTCGATCGTCGGCACGTTCGCGGTGATGCATGTGTTCGGCTTCTCCATCAACGCGCTCAGCCTGTTCGGCCTCGTGCTCGCGATCGGCATCGTCGTCGACGACGCCATCGTCGTGGTCGAGAACGTCGAGCGCAATATCGAGGCTGGGCTTTCTCCGCGGGAGGCCACCTACCAGGCGATGAAGGAAGTGTCCGGCCCGATCATCGCGATTGCGCTGGTCCTGATCGCGGTGTTCGTGCCGCTCGCCTTCATCTCCGGCCTCACCGGGCAGTTCTACAAGCAGTTCGCGCTGACGATCGCGATATCGACCGTGATCTCGGCCATCAACTCGCTGACGCTGTCGCCGGCGCTCTCGGCACTGCTGTTGAAGGGCCATCACGAGCCCAAGGACAAGCTTACGATCATCCTCGACAAGGCCCTGGGCTGGTTCTTCCGCGGCTTCAACCGCGTCTTCACGCGCTCCTCGGAGAATTACGGCCGCAGCGTCACCAAGGTGATCTTCGGCAAGGCCGCCGTGATGGGCGTCTATGTGCTCCTGATCGGCGTCACGGTCGTGCTGTTCAGGCAGGTGCCGGGCGGCTTCGTCCCGGGCCAGGACAAGCAGTATCTGGTCGGCTTCGCGCGGCTGCCTGACGGCGCGACGCTCGATCGCACCGAAGAGGTCATCCGCAAGATGAGCGACATCGCGCTGACCCAGCCCGGCGTCGAAAGCTCGGTGGCGTTCCCAGGGCTGTCGATCTCCGGCTTCACCAACTCCTCCAATGCCGGCATCGTGTTCTCGACGCTGAAGCCGTTCGACGAGCGCAAGAGCTCTTCGCTCAGCGGCAATGCGATCGCCGCGGAACTGAACAAGAGATATGCCGGCATCCAGGAGGCCTTCATCGCGATGTTCCCGCCGCCGCCGGTCAACGGCTTAGGGACCATCGGCGGTTTCAAGCTGCAGATCGAGGATCGCGCCGGCCTCGGCTATGACGCGCTCAACGATGCGACCAAGGCGTTCATGGCGGCGATGTCGAAAGCGCCGGAGATCGCAGGCCTGTTCTCGAGCTTCCAGGTCAACGTTCCCCAGCTCTATGCCGACATCGACCGCACCAAGGCGTTGCAGCTCGGCGTGCCCGTGACGGAAGTCTTCAACACGCTGCAGATCTATCTCGGCTCCTACTACGTCAACGACTTCAATAAATTCGGCCGCACCTATTCGGTCTATGTCCAGGCCGACGCGCCGTTCCGCGCCCGCGCCGACGATATCCGCCAGTTGAAGGTGCGTTCGTCCTCAGGCGACATGGTGCCGCTGTCGGCGCTGTTGAAGATCCGCCAGAGCGCAGGGCCCGAGCGCGCGATCCGCTACAACGGCTTCCTGTCCTCGGACATCAACGCCGCCGCGGCGCCCGGCTATTCGTCCGGCCAGGCGCAGGAAGCGGCGACGCGGATCGCCGCCGAAGTGCTGCCGCCGGGATTTGCCTTCGAGTGGACCGACCTGACCTATCAGGAGTTCATCGCCGGCAATTCCGGCCTCTGGGTCTTCCCGCTGGCGATCCTGCTGGTGTTCCTGGTGCTGGCTGCACTCTATGAGAGCCTGACGCTGCCGCTCGCGATCCTCATGATCGTGCCGATGGGACTATTGGCTGCGATGTTCGGTGTCTGGTTTTCGGGTGGCGACAACAACATCTTCACCCAGATCGGCCTGATCGTGCTGGTGGGATTGTCGGCGAAGAATGCGATCCTGATCGTCGAGTTCGCGCGCGAGTTGGAATTCGCCGGCCGTTCGCCGATTCGCGCCGCGATCGAGGCGAGCCGCTTGCGTCTTCGCCCGATCCTGATGACGTCGATGGCGTTCATCATGGGCGTGCTGCCGCTGGTGCTGTCGACCGGCGCGGGCTCCGAGATGCGGCGCGCGATGGGCGTCGCGGTGTTCTCGGGCATGATCGGCGTCACGATCTTCGGTCTGTTCCTGACGCCGGTATTCTACGTGCTGCTCCGCAGCGCCACCGGCATGAAGCCGCTGACGCATCACGGCGAAGCTACCATTCCAACAAAGGCACACGCGGCATGACGCCGCGTGTGCTCACACACCTCGCCTCAGGCGGCGAGGTCCTGCAGCAGTTTCGACGAACCGCGCACCAGCACCTTGCGTCCGGCAGGCGTTAACGCGAGCGAATCGCCGCGCATCGCGGCGAGCCCGAGCGTGATCAGGCTTTCGACCGCAAACCTGCTTATTCTCGAAGGGTTTGCTGCAGGTGCACGCAACGCTTTGAGAACTTCCCACTGATCCGTTGTCAGTTCGTAGTCGAATTCGTCGTTCATGGTCCCTCGGATTCGTTAACCATCGACGGGGCGCGTATTACCGAGCGCTCGTGAAGAACATGCGACCAGAACGAGTCAGGATTTCGAATTACGGGGATAGACCGTCACATCATCGTGTGGCTGGAATTCTTCAATATTTTCAAGCCATCCATTGAATCTTAACCAGGTGATACAGCAGCACTCCTGACCCGTAGCCCGGGTGGAGCGAAGCGTAACCCGGGGCATCTCATCCACATTCGCAGGCGGTCCCGGGTTACGCTCGCGCTTCACCCGGGCTACGCACCTTTCAACCGCGCCGGACGCTGGCACCGCCGTCCACAGGCAATGTGACACCGGTAATAAAACTCGCTTCATCCGAAGCCAAGAACAGCGCGGCATTGGCGACGTCCCAGCCGGTGCCCATCTTCCGTCGCAGCGGCACCTTGCTGTCACGCTCGGCTTCGACCTCGGCACGGCTCTTGTTGAATTCGCGGGCGCGGGTGTCGACTGCCATCGGCGTGTTCATCAGGCCGGGCAGGATCACATTGGCGCGAATGCCGTATTGCGCGTTCTGGTAGGCGAGCTGTTCGGTGAATGCGATCATCGCCGACTTCGTCGCCTTGTAGGCGACGTAAGGATAGGTCGTGATCGCGGCCATCGACGAGATGTTGATGATGGCGCCGCTTCGCTGCGCGCGCATGATCGGGATCACATGCTTGGCGGCGAGGATGCAGCTCTTGAGGTTGATCGCGACGCAGCGGTCGAACGCCTCCTCGCTGATCTCGAGCAGTTCGGCATCGCCGCTGGAGAGGCTGACGCCGACATTGTTGTGCAGGATGTCGACCTTGCCCCAACGCTGATGCGCATCCGCCACCATCGCCTTGATCTCGGCGTTCTTCGTCACGTCGGCCTTGAAGGCTGCAGCGGTGCCGCCCTTCGCCGCGATCATGTCGACGGTCTCCTGCGCCGAGTCCAGATGGTGGTCGACGCACAGCACCTTGGCGCCTTCGCGCGCGAAGGTGAGCGCGGTGGCGCGGCCGTTGCCGATGCCCTCGCCGGGGCTCTGGCCGGCGCCGACGATGATGGCGACACGATCTTGAAGGCGCATCTCGTTTCACTCCCGCTTTTCGTTCTTGTCCATCGGGGTTCTCCCCGTTGACAACAGCGTTTCAAAGATGCGCGGGGCCGGCAAGGGGGCGGGAAATGCCGGGAGATATGCTGTTACGCCATGAATGCAGGCCCTTCAACGCATAGCAAAACGGTGCATTTTATGCAGCCATAAAAAGCTTGCACGAACGGGGAGCGAAGCATGTCGCTGATGGAAGTTGGCCTGGACGACAAGTACCGGTTGGACGTCAAACGCATCTTCCTTTCCGGTACCCAGGCGCTGGTCCGGCTCCCCATGTTGCAGCGCGAACGCGATCGCGCGCAGGGACTCAAGACAGCGGGTTTCATCTCCGGCTACCGCGGTTCGCCGCTCGGCATGTACGACCACACATTGTGGCGGGCAAAATCTTTCCTCAAGCAGCATGACATCGCCTTCGTTCCCGGCCTCAACGAGGATCTGGCGGCGACCGCGGTGTGGGGCAGCCAGCAGGTCGGCATGTTTCCGGGCGCCAAGGTCGATGGCGTGTTCGGCATCTGGTACGGCAAGGGCCCCGGCGTCGACCGCTCGCTCGATGCGCTGAAGCATGCCAACTCGGCCGGCACTTCGCGGAACGGCGGCGTGATCGCGCTCGCCGGCGACGACCATGGCTGCCAGTCCTCGACGCTGGCGCATCAGAGCGAGCAGGTGTTCGCATCCGCGCTGATGCCGGTCGTCAATCCGGCCACGCTGCAGGACTATCTCGACCTCGGCATCCTCGGCTTCGCGCTGTCGCGCTACAGCGGCTGCTGGGTCGGCTTCAAGGCGATCTCCGAGACGGTGGAGAGCTCGGCCTCCATCATCAGCGATCCCGGTCGCATCCAGATCGTGACGCCAGATGATTTCGAGATGCCGCCGGATGGCCTCTCCATCCGCTGGCCCGACGCGCCGCTCGAGCAGGAGCGGCGCCTGCACGGTCCGAAGATGCAGGCCGTCGCCGCCTTCGCCCGCGCCAACCGCTTCGACCGCATCGTGCTCGACTCCAAGCCGGCGCGGCTCGGCATCATGGCAACCGGCAAGGCCTATCTCGATTTGCGTCAGGCGCTGGCCGAACTCGGCGTCACCGACGCGGAAGCACAGGCGCTGGGCTTGCGCATCTACAAGGTCGCGCTGACCTGGCCGCTCGAGGAATCCGGGGCCCGCGCCTTCGCCGAGGGCTTGCAGGACGTGCTCGTGGTCGAGGAGAAGCGCGGCTTCATCGAGGACCAGCTCGTCCGCATCCTCTACAATGTCGATGCCTCCAAGCGCCCGTCGGTGGTCGGCAAGCGCGACGAGAGCGGCGCGGTGCTGCTGCCGAGCGAGGGCGAGTTGACGCCGACCATGGTTGCCGCCGCCGTTGTTGCGCGGCTTCGCAAGCTTGGCCATCGCAGCCCGATGCTGGAGCAGCGGCTGGCCAAGCTCGAAGCTTTCGATCGGCCGGCCGAAGGCATCGGCGCGGCCAAGCTGCAGCGCACGCCCTATTTCTGCTCGGGCTGCCCGCACAACACTTCGACCAAGATACCCGAAGGCAGCCGCGCCATGGCCGGCATCGGCTGTCACGGCATGGCGCTGTCGATCCCGGCGCGCCGCACCGCGACCATTTCGCATATGGGCGCGGAGGGCGTGGCCTGGATCGGGCAGGCGCCGTTCACCGACGAGCAGCACGTCTTCCAGAATCTCGGCGACGGCACCTACACCCATTCCGGCCTGCTGGCACTGCGCGCCGCGGCCGCCGCCGGCGTCAACATCACCTACAAGATCCTCTATAACGACGCGGTGGCGATGACCGGCGGCCAGCCCGCCGAAGGCAGCTTCACGGTGTCGCAGATCGCGCATCAGGTCGCCGCCGAAGGCACCAAGCGCATCGCCATCGTCTCCGACGATCCGACGAAATATCCGCCCAACTATTTCCCCACTGGTGCCACCGTGCATCACCGCCGCGAACTCGACGCCGTGCAGCGCGAGCTGCGCGACGTCGCGGGCCTCACGGTCCTGATCTACGACCAGACCTGCGCCGCGGAGAAGCGCCGCCGCCGCAAGCGCGGGCTCTATCCCGATCCGCCGAAGCGCGTCTTCATCAACGAGCGCGTCTGCGAGGGTTGCGGCGACTGCTCGGTGCAGTCGAACTGCGTTTCGGTGCAGCCGCTCGAGACCGAGCTCGGCCGCAAGCGCCGCATCGACCAGTCGAACTGCAACAAGGACTTCTCCTGCATCGAGGGCTTCTGCCCGAGCTTCGTCACCGTCCATGACCCCAAGCTGCGCAAGGCCGACCGTGCCGCTGCCGATCCGTCGGCGCTGTTCGCGGACCTGCCGACGCCGAAGCCGCAGGCGCTTTCCGGTTCCTACAACATCCTCGTCACCGGCATCGGCGGCACCGGCGTCATCACCATCGGCGCGCTGCTCGGCATGGCCGCCCATGTCGAGGGGCTGGCCTGTTCGACGCTCGACTTCACCGGCCTGTCGCAGAAGAACGGAGCGGTCATGAGTCATGTCCGGCTCGCGCCGCGTGCGGAGGATCTCGCCAGCGTCCGCATCGCCGCCGGTGGCGCCGATCTGATTCTCGGCTGCGACATCGTGGTCGCGACCAGCGTCGCGGCGCTGAGCCGGGCCGAGCGCGGCGTGACGCGCGCGATCGTCAACGCCGACCTGCTGCCGACCGCGAGCTTCGTGATGAATCCCGACCTCGATTTCGAGGCGGGCGCGATGCGTGATGCGCTGAATGAAGCCGTCACCTCGTCCGACCTCGACATCCTCGACGCCACCGGGCTGGCGACTGCGCTGATAGGCGACAGCATCGCCACCAACGCCTTCCTGCTCGGTTTCGCGTTCCAGCGCGGCGCGGTGCCGATGTCGCTGGAGGCGCTGATGAAGGCGATCGAGCTGAACGGCGCCGCGGTCGACATGAACAAGATGGCCTTCTCCTGGGGCCGGCTTGCCGCGCACGACCTGGCGCGCGTCGTCAGCGCCGCGCGTTTCAAGACCTCGAGCGCGGCGCCGGCAAGGCGCACGCTCGACGAGACCATCGCCTTCCGCGCCAAGTTCCTCGCCGATTATCAGGACGAGGCCTATTCGCAGCGCTACCTCGCCGACGTCGCGCGCGTCCGCGCTGCCGAAACCGCGGCCGCTCCCGGCTCGCACGAACTGACGGAAGCGTTCGCCAAGGGCTTGTTCAAGCTGATGGCCTACAAGGATGAGTACGAGGTCGCCCGGCTCTATACCGATGGCGAATTCGCCAAGGCGTTGAAGGAGCAGTTTGACGGCGAACCCGGGTTGAAGGTGCTGCTCGCCCCGCCGCTGTTCGCGCGCCGCGATAAGGTCACCGGACATCTGCAGAAGCGCGAGTTCGGGCCCTGGGTGTTCAGTGCGTTCAATCTGCTGGCGCGGCTGAAGCGCTTGCGCGGCACCGCGCTCGATATCTTCGGCTACACTGCCGAGCGGCGGATGGAGCGGGCGCTGCCGGGCGAATATTCGGCGATGATCCTCCGCCATCTCGGCAAGAAGCCGCTCGATGTGCCGCGGCTGGCGGCGCTGGCGAAGGCCGCCGAGTTGGTACGCGGCTACGGCCACGTCAAGGAAGCCAACGTCGCGCGCTATCGCCAGGAGTGTCAGCGGCTCGAAGCTGCGCTTCAAGCCCCGGTGGCGCAGGCGGCCGAGTAGGTTCCGATCCAGTCCTTGGGCCGCAGGAAGCAATCTGCGGCCATTCCATCGCCTTCGTTGATCGGTAACCCTGCCCGCAGGATCGGCTGGAATTGTCCGGCCGGCCTCCTACATGATGGGCATGTTCCATTGGAGTCATTTCGGAGGCGTTCGGTGAGCTCCAGAAATGCAGTTCTGGCCGCCGTTGCCACCGCCGCCCTGGTCCTGAGCGTCCCGGCGATGGCGGACGATTACCGCCCCGGCGACTATTTCAATCTCGACCTCTCCAAGGCCGTGCTGTCGCCCAAGCGCCTCGGCCCGCCGACCGAGTTCGCCCGGGTTCCCGTCGAAGCCAAGAGCGATCACAATGATGCTGCACACGTGGTCGCGGAACCGAAGCCGGTGCAGACGAAAAGGGTCAGGGCAGCGCATGTCGCGCCTGCGCCTGAGCGGTCGGTGCGCACCGAGCGCCGCGTTCCCGCCCGCGCCAAGCTTGCCCGCCGGCACGGCAACCCACTCGACGCCCAGGCCCGCGACACCCGCATCCAGACCTGGCCCTGCCGCTCCGGCGGCATCTGCAACTGGCGCTGACCCGCGCGCCCGGCAAAGTCTTAAGAGCACCACTGGCGTACACATTCTCCGTCATGGCCGGGCTTGACCCGGCCATCCACGAAGCCGCTTGCGTGGCTGCAAGACGTGGATGCCCGGGACCCGGCTACGCCAAGGCTTCGCCGAGCGCTCCGCTGTCAGTCCGGCGAAGCGATAGCGAAGGCGGGCAAGCCCGGGCATGACGAGGGTGTTTTCACGAGTCATCCCCCTGTCGTAAAACCGTAAGCCGAGAGTCAAGCAGCGCGGGCAACCTTCGTCGCGATTCGACGGAGATCCTGCCCAATGGCGATCGCGACACGCGCCAGGCGCGGCCTGACCCGGCGCCAGCTTCTGATCCGGTCAGGCTCATCAGCCGCACTCGCAAGTCTTGGCACTCTCGCAAAACCCTATCTCAGCCGCGCTGCTGATCGCCCCGAACTTCGATGCGGGATTCAATCGGGCGACGTCTCAGGCGATGCCGCGGTGATCTGGTCGCGCGCCGATCGGGCCGCGCGGATGCAGGTGGAATGCGCAGCCGACGAGAATTTCAAAACCATCCTTCGCACTGTTGCGACCGACGTGTTGCCTTCGACCGACTTCACCGCAAAGCTCCTGCTCGACGGCCTGCCGCCGGGACAGGACATCTTCTATCGCGTGCGCTTTGAATCGTCCGATGGGCTTGCGGGCGAGGCGAGGACCGGCCGTTTCCGCACGGCGCCGGTGACGCGCCAATCGATCTCCTTCGTCTGGTCCGGCGATACCGTGGGGCAGGGCTGGGGCATCGATCCCTCCCGCGGCGGCCTGCGCAGCTACCGCACCATGCTGGAGAACCGTCCCGACTTCTTCATCCATTCCGGCGACCACATCTATGCCGATTGCCCAGTGCCGTCGGAGTTGCCGTTGCCGGACGGCACGCTCTGGCGCAACATCGTCACCGAGGCGAAGTCGGCCGTTGCCAGGAGCCTCGAGCAGTTTCGCGGCAACTACAAATACAATTGGTATGATGCAAACTTCCGCGCCTTCCATGCGGAGGTGCCGATGTTCGCGCAGTGGGACGACCACGAGGTCGCCGACGACTGGTCGCCGATCGGCACCGTTGATGAGGCCGGCTATGCCGAGGACGGCTCCTCGCGTCTGGTGGCGCGGGCGCGGCGCGCATTTCACGAATTCATGCCGATGCGCCCGGTGTTCGAGCAGGACGGCCGCGTCTATCGCAAGATCGCCTATGGCCCGCTGCTCGACGTGTTCCTGATCGACATGCGCTCTTACCGCGACTCCACCTGGAACAAGGGCGGTGGCAGCGACAGCTTCATCCTCGGCAAGGCACAGTTGGCGTGGCTGAAGCGCGAGCTGGTCGCTTCCAACGCCACCTGGAAGGTGATTGCCGCGGACTTGCCGATCGGCCTCATCAGCCTGGATGCGGTCGCGCTCGGCGACGGCCCGCCGGAGCGGCGCGAGCACGAGATCGCCGATCTCCTGTCCTTCATGAAGCGTGCCGGCATCCGCAACACGATCTGGCTCACCGCCGACATGCATTACACCGCGGCCCATCATTACGATCCGAACCGCGCTGTATTCCCAGATTTCGAGCCGTTCTGGGAATTCGTCTCCGGCCCGCTGCACGCCGGCTCCTGGTCGCCTGGCGTGCTCGACAACACTTTTGGCCCAAAGGCGATGTATCAGAAAGGCTGCAGCGCGGAGCAGGGCGACAACCTCGCCCCATGCTTCGGCCTGCAATTCTTCGGCCGCATCGACATCGACGGAACGAGCGAGGTAATGACGGTGACGTTGAAGGACGTCGATGATCGCGACCTCTGGTCGGTCGATATCGAGCCGCAGCCGGATGCGCGGCCCGGCGAGATCATGGCCGAGCACATCTGACTCCCTTCGTCTTCCGGGGCGTCCGAAGGACGAGCCCGGAATCCATCAGGCCGCAGGCGCAAGTGGAGAAATGGATTCTCTGATGTGCAATTGCACATCATAGCTCGATGCTGGCGCATCGCCCCGGAATGACGGTGTGGTTGCTTTCCGTGCGACAAATCAACCCGACGGGCAAATCAGTCGAAAGTCTGTCCAGACTATCAGCGAAAAATATTCCGCTTTCGCCGTCGGGCAAATCAGTGATTTAACTCCGCGCGTCTCACGGCGGATGAGGG